>JALGTV010000052.1 GCA_029821215.1 Candidatus Zipacnadia bacterium
CCGCGAAAGCCTAAAATAAAACCTACCACGGTTCCCGCTGCCAGCGGGACGTTGCGGGTGAGTATCTGGCTTAAGCTCTTCAGGGCGCCACTCGCTACTTCGCCCAGGGGCTCGGTTTGCTGGACAAACTGCATCCAATTCAGGTCTATTACTCCAAAGTAGGCGGCAATTTGGAGGGCCGCGAACAGCACCACCAGTAAGCAGCCCAGGGTCTTGGCTGCCGTCTTGAGGGCGTAGGCAGCCAGCCAGCCTACTACGACCCCAATAAGGAAATTGCCAGCAATAGGCAACACATATTCAACTATGGTCGTCTCCGGATAGTTCATTAGACTCACCAACAGAAAGGAGCAAATAAATGCCCAGTGCAGTTGGATTCTTGTCAACGCCGCTATTGATTCTATTGACCGTCTGGAGCTTGTTCTGGAAAAGCTTAGCCCTGTGGAAGGCGGCTCGTCGCAGACAACTGGTTTGGTACATAGTGCTACTCGTCATCAATACAGCCGGCATATTGCCCATTATCTATGCCTTTGTGATTGCGCCCCGCCAATCCGAACGCTGAGTGGGATTATATCTGGGCCTGGCGCTCCCGGTCAGCTTGGTATATGACCTCCAGCAACACTTCGGATGATAGCTGGTGGGTGGCCAGAGCTGGGAATTTGTCATAGAGCCGGGCGGCAATATCTTCGGCCAGGCGAGTACGCACCCCGGCGGTCAGCTCATCGCGCCGCTGTATGAATCGGCGTACCACTTCCAACTCCTCGCGGGACAGTGTCCCCAGGTAACTTCGCGCCTGGCACACTAACTTGTCGCGGTGATCCACCGGGGCTACAATATCCCCGGCCTCTGCCCCACTGCCCCTACTTTCCGGAGGCTCCCACAGCCGCTCCTTGATTACTATCGTACCAGCAGCCAGGTCGCCTATGCGTTGATAGCGTGAGGTGAAGAATACAGAAAAGATTCCCGCAGTATACAAGGCAGGTAAAAAGTCAACCAGCCGCAGTATATTGCGAATAGCTGACTCAGCAAAACCGATCCGCTGGCCGCCCAGTGCCACGACGCGCATACCAGCCATGCGCTTGCCTGGGGTCTGCCCGGCCCAAATCATCTCAAAGAAAATGAAGTAGGCGATGGCAAACAGCACTGGCGACGATAGAACCAGCAAGGGAATCAGGGGTATGTTGGCTATTTGGGTGTTCCTGAACCCTTCGGCAAAGCCGGTCAGAGCCTCCAGGTAAGCTATCAGCAGTCCTAAGACCGTCACTGCGACGATTTGAATCAGACTGTCAACCAACAAAGCCAGAAAGCGCGAACCCACGCCTGCCAGCTCGTAGGTGAACTGAATATGCTCGGGCGTCTGAATGGTGACATAGTCTTGCTGCATAGGACTTGGATAAGTCAGGCATAGCTGATACAATGTTTTGTGACCAAATGCATTGAGGCCGTCAATCGTGGCCGGGACCACCGACTTACGATCTAACCGCCCAAGGCGAGTGGACCTGACCTGCACTATAAAGATTGTCTAATGACTACTACCCAAGGACGCAATGAGCGCTGGGATAGGCTAACCCATCTGGTTGACCAAGCCCGCCGACACGGCTTGGTAAGCCTGACTGCTGAGGAGCTGGATGAGCTGGCCATCCTATATCGTCAGGCCACCACTGCCCTGGCCCGGGCCCATACTGAAGACCGCTATCCCGAAATGACCCATTACCTCAATCAGTTAGTGGGCCAGGCCCACGCCTGCATCTACAGCGCTTCCCGCCGCTCCCGGCTGCGTCTAAGTTACTTATTCGCCGTGGAGATACCGGTTACCTTCCGCCGCAACTGGCGGTATGTGGCTGCTGCCGTTGCCATTACCCTCGTTGCCGCGACTTTCGCCTATGTAATGATAACTCTTGACTACCGCTGGACGTCAGTATTTCTGGGGGAGCGCTTCGCCGCAGTGGTGGAAGACTTCGCTCAATCTGGCAAGCCGGCTGGACAGTACTTTGCCGATACCGCCGAAGCGGTGGGAGGAACAAATCTGTCGGCACTGCTGATGAGACACAACATCGTGGTGGCCCTCAGTGCCTTTGCCGTGGGAGTCACCTTAGGGCTGGGCACGATATATGTATTGGCAACTAATGGGCTGATGTTGGGCAGCTTCTTAGCTATAGGTGCTCATCACGGACGGCTGATGGATTTGGTCGGGGTAGTCATACCCCATGGTGCCCTGGAGCTTACCGCGATATTCATCGCCGGTGGGGCCGGTTTGATGATCGGGCACGCACTGGTAGCGCCAGGGGATATGTATCGGCGTGACGCCCTGCGCCGGGCAGCTATCCAGGCGGTCAAGCTGGTGCTGGGCACTATTCCACTGTTTGTCCTCGCCGGGCTGATTGAGGGGCTGCTCAGTCCGCAGCATCGCGGGCTGTTTGAACACAACCAACCTCGGATTCTGTTGGGCCTTCTAACTGTGATGTTGGCTCTGCTGTACCTCTTTTTCGGCGACCGCATTTTGACCCGGCGTAAAAAGGCGGAAAGCTGATAACCATAGCGATAAGACCGCATCTGCCCGAAGTAAGCTGGAGAATATTGACACCGGATTGGGGTGAGTGATACACTTACTTATTAGGCTGGTAGTTTGGCCGTACTGGATACCGCCACGCAAGCAGTGAGCAGGCCGGGGATGCTGATGCCCCAAGACCAGATACAGATATATGGCGCTCGCGTACATAACCTGAAGGACTTGACGCTGCGGTTGCCCCGCCACCGGCTGATTGTCTTCTGTGGCGTGAGTGGCTCAGGAAAGTCCTCTATGGCTTTTGACACCATATATGCTGAGGGCCAGCGTCGCTACGTCGAATCACTGTCGGTAAATGCCCGGCAACTGTTAGGCGAGATAGGCCGGCCTGAGGTGGATCACATAGAAGGCCTCTCTCCCGCCATTGGCATTGATCAGAAGTCCGCCAGTAGCAATCCCCGCTCCACCGTAGGCACTCTGACCGACATATATGACTACCTGCGGGTCTTGTTTGCCAAGGTCGGACAACCCTACTGTTACAACTGTGGTCAACCTATTACTGCCTATACCCCGGAACAGATTGTTGATGAGCTTGGTAGCTGCTGCCCGGGGCCAGCCCAATTGTTAGCCCCGGTTGATACCAGCAGGACAAGTAGTTACCAGGAGGTGTTCAAACGGCTGCGCCAGCGAGGCTTTGCCCGAGTGCGTGTGGATGGTCAGGTGTATGACCTGGCTGAGCATATACAGGTGGATGAAAGTATTTCCCACCCAGTGGAGGTGGTGATTGATCGCCTGATAATTGGGGATTCATCGCGCTCGCGCCTGGCCGACTCGGTGGAGACTGCCCTATCTGAAGGCGGCGGCATGATGATTGTGCAGGACGAAGGAGGGCAGCAGTGGGCCTTCTCCAGCCGGTTTGCCTGTCCGCAATGCGATATAGTCTATCCCGAACTTACTCCTTCGCTTTTTTCCTTTAACAGCCCCGCCGGAATGTGCCAGCAGTGTCAGGGACTGGGCACTATAGAAGCCATAGACCCTGATCTGTTGGTGACTGATCCCAGCAAATCAATCTTGGACGGGGCTGTAGAGCTGATGGGAGACGCGAAAACTCGCCATGTGCGCCATATTCTGGAAGGATTAGCTGAGCACTATGATTTTGACTTGCACACGCCGTGGCAGGCTCTGCCGGCAGCAGTGCGGCGGCTAATACTGTACGGCTCGGATGGCGAGGAGATAACTTTCACTTATGTAAGCAAAAGCGGGCGTGAATATACCTACGCTAAAGAGTTTGAAGGTCTGGTCGCGGCCTATGAACGCCGCCAGCAAGCCGCTATCCAGGGTTCAGGTGGCCAGAGTAGTCCTCAATATGCTGGAGGAGTTGAACAGATAACTGAGCAGTTCTGGGGCCCCCAGCCGTGCCCCGCTTGTGGAGGGACCCGCCTGCGTCCGGAGAGCCGATCTGTCAGGGTCGGAGGTAAAGGCATCGCCGAAATTACCGCCATGACCGTAGAGCAGGCCAAAGAATTCTTTGCCCAACTTTCCTTTGCCGGTGCTGATGAGCCGGTCGCCAAGGAACTGGTCAGCGGCATTCGTAGCCGGCTGGAGTTTATGGACGAAGTGGGCGTAGGCTATTTGACTTTGGATCGGTCTGCCCCCACGCTGGCCGGGGGCGAGGCGCAGCGTATTCGCCTGGCTACTCAGATCGGTAGCGGCCTGGCTGGCATGCTCTATATCCTGGACGAACCAACGATCGGATTGCATCCCCGCGACCACGGCAAGTTGCTGGAGATTCTGTGCCAACTGCGTGATTTGGGCAATACTGTATTAGTAGTAGAGCACGACCCGGCTATTATTCTCAGCGCTGATTATGTCGTGGAGTTCGGTCCCGGTGCTGGGGTAGACGGGGGGCAAATAATCCAGGATAGTTCGGTAGAGGCAATGCTGAAAAACCCCGACTCCATCACTGGCCAATACTTAAGCGGAGCTCGCCAAGTGCCCATTCCCTCTGAGCGTAACCAGCCTTCTGGGAAGTACCTGGAGGTTCGTGGTGCCCGGCAGCATAACCTGCAGGATATAGATGTTTCCTTCCCCCTGGGCCTGCTTATCTGCGTGACGGGAGTTTCGGGGTCAGGCAAGAGCACACTGGTGCGGGATATTCTGTATCGGGCCCTGCGTCGCCGGCTTTATCGTTCCAGCCAACCTCCTGGGGCCTACGACTCTGTGGCCGGAATTGAGTTAGTGGACAAGGTGATAAACGTAGATCAAAGTCCGATCGGGCGTACCCCGCGATCCACTCCCGCTACCTATGCCAAGGTAATGGGGCCAATTCGCGAATTGTACAGTAGCACTCCCCAGGCCCAGATGCGCGGCTATAAGCCGGGGCGATTTAGCTTTAATGTGACGGGAGGGCGGTGTGAGGTCTGCAAGGGGCAGGGAGTAAAGCGGGTGGAGATGCATTTTTTGCCGGATGTGTATGTTGAGTGTGACATGTGTGGGGGCACTCGCTATAACCGCGAGACCCTGGACATCCGCTACAAAGGCAAAAATATCGCCGATATCTTAGAAATGACGGCCGCCGAGGCTCTGGAGCATTTCCAGGATGTGCCTCCCATTGCCCGCATCTTGCGGACACTGTGCGCGGTGGGATTGGATTACATCAAACTGGGCCAGTCGGCCCCTACTCTGTCGGCCGGTGAGGCCCAGAGGCTAAAACTGGCCCGGGAGCTGGCTAAAATTGGCACCGGTGATACCGTATATTTACTTGATGAGCCTACTACCGGCCTGCATTTCGCTGACATCGAGAAGCTGCTGAGAGTGCTCCAGCGGCTGGTAGATGCTGGTAACACCGTGATTGTAATCGAGCACAACTTAGATGTCATTAAGGCGGCTGACTATGTCATTGACCTGGGTCCGGAAGGCGGCGAGTGCGGCGGACGAGTGGTAGCCACTGGCACTCCTGAACAAGTAGCGCAATGTCGTGACTCGTTCACCGGGCAATATCTAAAAGAAGTTCTCAACTAAGCGCAGCTATGCGCAACAGAGGACTGGCGTATGCCAAAGTCTACAGATAAACTGACTTTTACGGTTCTGGTGCCCAGTTACCGCCGCCCGGTGTCTTTATTACGTTGCCTGGAAGGGCTGAGATCACAGACTCGGTTGCCGGACGAGATAGTAGTAGTGCTCCGCGATATTGATGAGGAGAGCCAGCAACAGCTAAACCAATGGATGCAGCACAACCAGTCGGTCTGTCGGGTGGAAATGGTAGTAGTGACGAAGCCAGGTCAGATAGTTGCTATGAACCGGGGATTGGAAGTAGCCCAGGGAGATGTGGTGTGTTTTACCGATGATGACTGTGTGCCCAGAAAAGAGTGGCTGGAGAACCTGGCGGCCCACTACAGCCAGGAGGATATTGGTGGGGTAGGGGGCCGCGATGTTGTCCATCATGGCGACGAGATTGAGTCATCCCGGGCCAAGACAGTGGGTAAGATTACTTGGTGGGGGCGGATTATTGGTAATCATCATTGCGAACTTAATAGTGGGCCAGTTCGGGTAGATCATCTCAAAGGTGCCAATATGAGTTTTCGCCGGGATCTAATGGCCAGATTTGACGAGAACCTGGCCCGAGGGTCAAGTGCTCTGAATGACACGGACATGTCCCTGTGGGTGCGCCGACAGGGTGCTAAACTGATATACGATCCCCAAAGCATTGTGGATCACTATCCCGCCACGCGATTTGATGAGGCCAGTCGCGAGCTGGATAAGCCTGATGTGGTGTACGATGACAGCTATAATTGGGTATACTGTATGTTGAAGTACATGTCTCCGCTTCAGCGCATTTGCTTTCTTGCTTATGCCTTGGGAGTTGGGATAGGGACCCGCTACGGGTTGTTAAAATATCTGGCAGCCGTACCCAAGCGGCCCATGGGCGCCACCCGGCAATTTGTGGCCGCCACTCGCGGCAAGATAGCTGCCATTCGTACTCATTTAGCCAGGCAGACTGAGAAGTGACGAGCAAAACATGCGCCGCAGCCGGTTCTCACAACCACTGGTAGTAGCAATTGCCGGGACTGTAGCTGTAGCGGCAGCCATTGGGCTATCAGTCTTATGCACGGGGGGGCAGTTCTCCCGCGCCGGATTGATTGCTGTGGGGCTGGCGGTCGGCATTGCTGCCTTCTGCTCGCTTGAGGTAGCAGTTATCGCATTGCTAATAGCTGCATTTACCGACGGTTTTGCCAAGGGATTAGCACCAGGACCGGTCAGCGTACTGGCCAAAGATTTCCTGCTGATGATTGGCCTACTGCGGTGGATATGGCTGGGAGTCACTTCCCAGCGCTGGGAATCACTGCGTCTGCCGGTCATCCTACCGGCGTTTCTATTTATTGTATATTGCGCCGCGGAAATGTTCAACACCGAAACCGCCAGTATGTTAGTGGCATTGGCTGGCTTCCGCTCATGGGTTATATGGATACCACTACTGGTAGTCAGCTACGAATACTTGACCTCCCGCCAACGCATTGAACGATTGTTGGTTATCCTAATGGCAATTGCTTTTGCCACCGGCATTTACGGAATCGTCCAATATAATATTGGTTTTAGTCACCTGTATAACTTGGGGCCTGGCTTTGCTTTCTACCGTGAATTTAGTTGGGGGGGTGGGGTCAGGGCCCTCTCCACTTTGGTTCAGCCGGGCGCCTTTGGTGATGCCATGTCGCTGATGGCAATCTTGTGCATCGGAGCAGTTAGCTTTGTTCGCGGTAAATGGTGGTTGAAACCTCTGCTTGTTTTGACTGCAGCCATTTGTCTGGTGGCAATGACTACCAGTGGCAGTCGTGCTCCTCTGTTGGGGCTGGTCATCGGTGGTATCAGCCTTCTAGTATTAGTACGGCGGCCCCGGTTCATTATAGGTGCCGCTGCAGCAGGTATTATAGCTATCGTGGTTCTCAATAACGTTGCGGGTGGTGCCTTTGAAGCTCGTTACAACCCGAGAATGGTCAATTATCTGATAGTCACCAGGCGGGCGATGGGTCCATTTTTGAAGGGCCTGAACGAAGCCTGTGAACGGCCATTGGGGGTAGGCGTGGCTACTGGTACAGGCGTGGGCCGGGGGGTAAAGCTGATAAAGGGCAGCCTACAAGTAAAGCGCACGGC
>JALGTV010000053.1 GCA_029821215.1 Candidatus Zipacnadia bacterium
GCCTTGAATGCGTCCCCTACTTGGCCTTGCTCAAGGAGCTGGCCAGCTTGTGGGGCATCGCGGATGGCCAAGTCCATAAAATCTTGGACCATAAGGCCAAATTCGGCGGCTTGCAGTTTGGCGTCAATTTGGTTGGCGGGGAACAGGAATGAGAAGACAGCCGGTAGTACCAACTCTTGCATTAACGTCTGCCACATCACCCGGTTATAGGTCCCATTCCATGTTGAGTCCCACCACGGCGGGGCGGTGGTATTATTCGCCAGTCCCATAATTACAACCTGATAGCGGGTGGCATCGGCGGTGAGAGGTAGAACCGACATTTGCATGGGATCGCTATCAACCGGCGCATACTGAACCGTACCATTAGAGAGGTCTAAGAGCGTACCCAGCATGCCGTTGAGACCCTTGGTTGCCGACAGCACCTGGCCGTCTACAACCACCTGTGGCGGGTCAATGTCATGCCAAGTACCGTCTTTCTTATACGCTGTCCGATAGACATAGTAGCCTACGTGCCGCCGGTACTTATTAGTTAGGAAGATTTCACCCGTACCGATGTTAACTAACACACCGTCCTGCTCCGAGGGCGGGTTGACCAGAATAGCAGCAGTAGCGGCCTGAGTTGGCTGGACCGATTGGGTCGGGCTGCCCGCCAGAGCGCGTAGCGCTTGCCCCGTCGCTGCTGGCCGTACTTCGCTGCACGCTTGAGCTAAGGCCGTCACAATCTGCTGGTCACCGTCCCAGATGGCAGTAGGGTTGGCGGCCACCCGTGCATCAATTACAGAGGCTAACTGCGTCGCCTCCGCAGTCTGGGCAATGAGTTCAAGAGCCTGCTGCCACTGCGCCGGTGGCAGCGTATAGCCCCCCAAACCCTGAAACATCAGGGCTACCGCTGTCTGCTGCGGACTAATCTCTCCTGCCGCAGCGCCAAATGCGGCATCTACATAGCCTAACAAAACAACACTCCCAGCATTGTCAATCAGACTAGCCAGACAAGGGCCGGTCCCGCTGACATGGGCGTTGAACTGACCCGTCGCATCCACCGGAGAATCCTGGATTATGCTGGAGACGGTTAAGGTAGTTACCGGCAAGGAAAAACCGGCGGGAAGCTGTACGAGACCTTGGGTAGTCAGGTGCGTGCATTCGCCGATTGGCCAGGTCTCCTGGCCCACCACGCAGCGCAGCACTTGGATAGCGTCGCCCACGTCGGTCTGGCCGTTCTGGTTGGCATCGGCGCAGGGGTCATCGTCATCCAGGGCCACTACAATCCGCAGAATCTTGATGGTGTCGCCGACACTGGCCAGTCCGTCGCCGTCCATATCGCCCAGGAGTCGGCCCTGGAGAGGATACACCGCAGTCCGCGAGACCACCGGTTGGACCGGCTGAATGACCCGCGGCCCTGAACTTCCCCCACCACAACCGCCAGCTAACACGACTACTGCAACTGCAATAGGAACTGTCAGCCACCGATAGGACATTTTACTTGCCTCCCGTGAGTAATAGCCTTAATGGTGGATAATTCTCGTGGTCCCTACTATTTCCTTTAATATATTATCGGCATTTATACTATTTTAATCAACTCGTCCTGGTCGTAGTGGGGGAGGGGATGGTAGTGGCCGGCGCGGTGGATTTGGACACCTTCGGATTCGGGGACGGCGGTGGCGATGCGGGCGGCGGGAATATGTTGCTCGGTGGCCTGGGCGAGGAGCTGCTGGGCCTGCTCAGCGGGCAAAGCGGCCAGCAGGCAGCCGGAGGCAATCAGGCCTAAGGGGTCAATACCGAGTTTCGCGCAGAAATCGCGGCCCACATCCAGTACGGGAATACTGTCACCTTCCACGCGCAGGCCCACCTTTGAGGCCAGGGCCAGCTCCCCCAGGCCAGTCGCCAGACCACCCTCAGTAGGGTCATGAAACGCGTGAATTTCTGTACAGGTTCGGACCACCAATCTTGCATATTCTACTACACAGATACCGGGATCAAAGAGCAATTCAGCCGCCGCTTTGATGGTGTCTTCCGCGAAGCCCAGGGCGGATAGCTTGCGCGGGATCTCCCGGGCCAGCAGAGCCGTACCCTCCACGGGCACCTGACCCAGCACTACTATCTCATCGCCCGGTACAGCACCGGCGGAGGTGATATAGCCTTCGCGGGGCACCACCCCCAGCATGTGCCCGGAGACAATCGGCGTAGTTACCGTGGAAGTTATCTCAGTATGCCCGCCGATTATGACGACATCCAGGTCGGCGGCTGCCTGCCGGAGCTGATCCCAGATGTGGCGGACGGTCTCCTCGCTGGTCTGGCCTTCCGGCAGCAGCAGAGTGACTGTCATCCAGCGGGGAATGCCGCCGGTGGTAGCGATGTCATTGGCATTTACCCAGACGGCGTAGTAGCCCAAGGCATCGGTGGCGAAGGTGATGGGGTCGGAGGTGACCACCAGATACTGGGGCCCGCCACAGTCCAGGATGGCGACATCCCGCCCTATACCCGGGCCGAACACCACACTGGCCTCATCAATGTTTAGCTCGCCAATCAGGTCGGCCAGCAGCTCCCGGGGAAGCTTGCCGGTCGGCAGAGGCTTAGGGGACTCACTCATCAACGATGCTCCAGAATGAAGGTTACCAGGCTGGGCACGTCAGCGAACGCCATATCTGCGCCCAGGCGATGGAACTCTTCCCGGGTGGTCTTAGACGTCAGCACACCGCAGGTGCGGACGCCAGCCGCCTGGCCGCACTGGATGTCAGTGGCATGGTCGCCGACCAGCAGTGCCCGGGAGGGGGCGATGCGCAACAGCTCCAGGGCTTGCTGCAGGTGGCAGGGATGGGGCTTGACCTCGGCCAGGTCATTGCGGGTCAGCAGGGCGTCATAGGGTAGCGGATGGCGACACAGGACGGCATTGACTCCCTCCCGCGAGTTACGGGTAATGATGCCAATCTTAATTTGCGCCTGGCGGAGCTGCCTGAATGCCTCAGCCACACCGGGGAAGGGCGCAGCCTGCTGGCAGCAGGGCAGTTCTATCTCTCTGAGGATGCGGGCGGTCTGCTGCCGATAGCGGTGCAGTTGGCGGGGCTGGTCAGCCAAGCGCTGGCTGGCCCAGGCGATTATCTCCAAGACATAGCGTCCGTCTTCCACGCCCGGCTCATATAGCTGCCACTCGCGCAGATGCTGGAGGATGCGGCGGCGCATCTGAGCAAAGTCAATATCAGTGGCCACCAGCGTCCCATCAAAGTCAAAGATGACCGCGGCTACATTCAGGTCTCCGACCATGGTTAGTTGGAAACTTCGGGGCTATTACTTGATTGTGGCCTCAAGCTGCTCAATAACCTGCTTTTGCTCATTTTGCTTGGTTTGATAGCCAGATAGGTCGCCCTGGCGCAGCAACTGCTGGGCTTCGGTTTCCAGGCGCAGTGCTTTGTTGATAGCTTGCTTGATCTGGGCCATATTAGCGGATACCGGCGGCCCAGTGGGCTCCTCGACCGGTGCCACTTCGGTTGGCCTTTCCGCTGCGGTAACGGCCTTAGCTCCGAAGAGTTTAGCCAGCGCCTTGTCCAAAGTCGGCTCCATTACTATCCGCTTACCGGTGAGCACGATGACGCGATGCAGAGTGGGGAAGGGGTTTTCGGTAGATTCCAGGTAAACCGGCTCGACATATAGCAGCGAGTGCTCAATGGGAATAACCAGGGTATTGCCCCGGATTACTCGGGAGCCGCGTTGGTCCCACAGGCTCAGTTGGGGGGAGATGGTGGTGTCCTGATCTATTAAGGATTCGACCATCATCGGTCCCAAGAACGTTTGGCCGGCGGCGAAATCATACAGTAGCAGTTCGCCATAATGAGGATAGTCGCAACGGGCCGCCATCCACGCCACCAAGTTCTTCTCCTCGCGGCCTTTGAGGACCATGGGTAACATCTGGACGAACTCGGCATGCTCCTGGCCGGGCAACTTGATGATGATATAGTATGCTTCCATGGATCGCCGATACCCCGCGTATAGCTCGGGGGGAATAGCCCAGGCATCTTCGTTATGGAAGAAGGTAGGTACATCCTTCATGTGATAGCGGGCATAGGTTTCTGCCTGAATGCGGAATAGCAACTGGGGATAGCGCAGATGCTTCTTGACTTTGTCGGGCATTTGTCCAAAAGAGGTAAACAGGGTGGGGAATATGCTCTGATAGCACTGGAGTATCGGATCATCAGGGTCTACGGCATAGAAAACCGGTTTGCCCTGGTAGCCATCTACCACAATCTTCAGGGAATTGCGGATGTAGTTCAGATAACCGACTTCGGGTTTGCGAGTTGAGTAAGGATACATCCGCGAGACGGTGTAGGCGTCACATATCCACTTTAGCTGTCCATCTATGAGTGCCAAGTACGGATCAGGGTCGTACAACAGAAACGGAGCAATGGCAAAGAGGCGCTCGGGGACATAGCGGTTGATCATTATCCTGCTGTCGGGTTTGATATACTCGGTCAGCAGGATTTGGATATCCATAAACCGGGCAGCGAAGGCCAGGCGGCGCAGCCAGCTATTGATGACTACTCCGCCCTGGCCGGCATAATGCGTGGTGACGTTGGCCCCGGCCCCGGCCTCGCCAGTCTTAGGATAGTGCAGCTCGGGATTGCGGGAGTTTACAATCACATATTTGGTCTGCCGGACGTTGGCGCTACCCGCCAGAGCCGAGGGGGTCCGGGGTGGCGAAGGCATTTGCTCGCCGCCGGGCATGCCCGGGGCACCGCCAGAACCTGCTGACGGGGGGGGAGGTAGCTGCTCGGGGGGAGCGATTAGTTCAATCAATCGCGGGCGGGTGCTGGTCATATAATACAGGCCCGGGCGCCGTACTTGCAACTCCTCAAATTTGCTAACGGTGGGCAGGTCCTTTATCCAAAGCTCCGGCAGCCCCCCATTGGCGGATTTGTTCACTGGCGACATAGCCAAGCCGTATCCGTGCGTATATGACAAGTAGGTATTAACCCAGGTTTGGGAGGGCAGGTTGGCATAGTCCAGTTGCCGCGCCGAAAGCATTACCTGCCGATACTCCCCCTTTACCGTGTAGCGGTCTACATCAACATCGGCAAACTTGTAGTAAGATCGCAGTCCCTGATTCTGGTCATAAGTAGTTTCCAGCGGCCGGTGGTCCCATAGCCGAATGCTATTGAGGGTCTCGGCGTTTCGTTGGATGTCAGCGGCGCTAAGCGGTTTGGCCGTCGGGAATGTGCAGGTCTTGACCTTATCCAGATTATAAGCCTTGTTGGTCGCGGTGATGTTACGCTGGGCGTAAGGAGTTTCCTTCTCTAACTGAGTTGGGTTGACTACGAACCGCTGCACCAAAGTTGGATAAGCCGTACCCCCCAGGAAGGAGACCGCCACCAGTATGGCCAGAGACCAACCCGCCAGTTTGAACCCTCGCTGGCGGATACTGACTAACAGGATGATACCTACCGCCCCGGCCAGGACCATCATCAGGTACAGGACCGGAAAATTAGCATGGATATCCACATACGAGGCGCCGGAGAAGAATTCCCCCCGCTGCGAATATAGTAAGTTATACTGGGCGAGCCGATAGCCGTAAATCTTCAGAAACAGGGCCAGGGCGAGCAGGCCCAGACAGTGCCGGCGCGCCCGCGGCAGAGCGTGAATGGTATTACCGACCATCCGGATGGCTTCCTGGTACAGGTGGACCAGCACTGCTACCACGAAGGCAATGACCACGGCATAGAAGCACGCCTGCCACAGGTACTGGAGAAAGCCCAACTTGAAGATGTAGAAGCCAGCATCCTTGCCCAGCATTGGATCAGCGTAGCCAAAGGTGGTCGCGTGGGTAAACTGCAGGTAGGCCAGCCAGCGGCTGCTGGCGTGCAGCGCAGCCACGAAGCCGGCCGCCAGGGCAAAGATGAGCAGGGCCCGGTCGGCATACTGCTCAATCTGCTCGCGTTCCTCTTCCGGCAGCAGGCGGCGGCCAATGAAGGTGACATCGGATGGCAGGGGACGACGGGCAATACGGATATTGACCCATAGCCAGCCAAAAAACAAAGCGCCGATGATTATCCCCAGCACCGCGCGGGTAGTGAGGATTTTGGTGAAAACTGCCGCTTGCCCTACCGAATCCATCCATAGGAAGTCGGTATACACGGTCAGCAGCTTCATCAGCAGGATGATGCCGATAAAGATGATAAAGAAATTCCTTAGCCACTTGGATGATATACTCACTTAGTTATTCTCCGTTTCTTCGTCGTTTTCGTTGTCTTCTTCATCAGGCTTCGGGGGTGCTCGGAACTGGAAGGAGTCCGGGTCAATATCCACATGGGCCCTCCTGAGCAGTTCTTTGAATTTCTCCACCTCTTCGGCTTCGTCAATTGCCTCGTGCCACGGTATGCCCGACTGGATGAGCACCTCCTCGGCCACAAATATGTCGGCACCCATGCGCAGCGCCAGGGCGATAGCATCACTGGGCCGGGAGTCTACTTCCACCACCTGGCCATTCTGCTCCAACGTCAACAGGGCATAGTAGGTTTTCTCCTCTATTTTAGTCACTGTGATCCGGGCCAGATGGCAGTCCAGGCTGTGGATGACTGCCGACAGCAAGTCATGGGTCAGGGGCCGCTCAAACTCTTTGCCTTCCACCCCAGCGGCTATGGCATGGGCCTCATAGGGCCCTATCCATATAGGCAGTAGTTGCTCCAGTTCCTCGTCGGCTAAGATCACCAGGGCGTGACCCATGACGTCAATACCCACTCGGTATACGAACATCTGTACCATAGTCAATCACTGCTCCACCTTTGACTAATTCGCGCGGACGGGTTCTGTAAGCTAATTATTCGCCACTAAACTTATTTGTCCTGCCTGCCCAGTTATTTGGGGCTTGCGGGGTTGGTATTGTATCGGCACCGGATCGGCTCATCTACATGGGGATGGCTGTCGGCCAACCTCATCGTAGTCAATCCCCGCCGCCTCTACCGCTGCCCGCCAGCTCCCAAAGTTCTCTGGACGGCGCGCCACTTTCAGCAAATACTGCTGGGTGGTTTTGATGGCGCGGTAGGAGATGTCCTGGTGCTGTGAGTGGAGCTGCTGGATACGGGCGATAATCCGCGCTTTGGTCCATTTGCGGCACCGGGGGGCTACCTGCCTATAACGCAAGCCCGCGGCCTGGACTGCTGCCCGCCAACTGCCGAATAGATCATCACGGTAAGCCGCCGCCACCATTCCCCCGTAGCCCAGGCGGCGCAGGTTGGTAGTTGCCAATGACTCGCCGGCCGCGTGCAGGTCCTGAATTTCCTGGATGATTGTCTGGGTAGTCCACTGGCGCCGGGGCACTATCTATTCGGACCTCTCGCCATTAGTTAATTTAATCCTGTAGGCGCGGCATCCGCCCTGCCCTGAGCTTGCCGAAGGGAGCTTGCCGAAAGGAGCCTGCCGAACGGTGCCGCGACCAACATGGGGCCAGGGATGGCCCTCCTACGGTGGGTTAAGGTATTGCCTCTTCTGCCGTAGGAGCGGCGTTTTACCCGCCTCTGGTGGACCTCGCCGCGCCACTGTGTAAACTAACGCCTGCCACGGGGCGCAGGCAGGCAAGTCAACCTTGATTCGCAGTAAATAGTATACCACAGGCCAGCGCGGCTGTCAATGGTGCCCCGCGCCTTGCGAATCGTAGCGAGACGGGGCATACGGTAGCAGGTCAGCAGCGGCCGTTATGCTGCTCCCCTCTCGCGTAGCGGAGGTTCTCAACCTGCGCCAGTCCGAGCGGGGTTGGAGAACCCCGCCTACGCGGTGAAGAATATACAGAGGGGCACCCTCTCTGTCCTGAGCCTGCCGAAGGATGCCCCGACTGC
>JALGTV010000054.1 GCA_029821215.1 Candidatus Zipacnadia bacterium
CTGCGGCAGCTCCCCATCGCTACATACCAGACAGTCGCCCCATAGGTCCGGGTCAGTCAAGTGGCGGGCATCGGCGGCCAACACCTGGGCATTACCCACTGCATCCAGTCGCTGGAGCCGCTGCCGCGTTATCTGCACATACTCGGGGACCAACTCCACCCCAATAGCGCTGCGTCCTTCCTCCAGACATGCTATCAGCGTCGCGCCGCTGCCGCAGAAGGGGTCCAGCACCCATGCGCCCGGCTTGGTGAAGAAATTGACGAACTCGGCCACCAATTCCTCGGGATAGCGGGCCGGATGAAGCTCAGTGTCTTTGTTCTGGTGATAACGAGGTGAATCACAGATAAACCAGGACTTGGTAGACTTAATCCACTCTTTTCCCTTTTCCGGTCAGATCATTGAGGCTATTGGCCGGATGCGGGTCAGAGTCAGCGCGGTCACTGGCCTCAGCAGATGATAGCCTTCTATTGGGCACAGTCATCAGCCTTAATCAGACTATTCATCCTCCTGCAGTGGGCTATCCTGATAGTCATCCTCACTTAACGTTCCGGCCAACGCCGCGTCCGCCCTACCAGGACCAATAAGCACCTGGCGGGCTTTAGAGCCCTCGTGGGGGCCAATTACACCCCGGCGCTCCATCATATCTATCAGGCGGCCCGCCCGGGCATATCCTACCTTGAAGCGCCGCTGGAGCATTGAGACTGACGCCTGCTGTTCAGCGACTACATACTGCACCGCTGCCGCGTATAGTTCATCACTGGTCTCTAGTTCGGCCCCATAGTCTTCTTCATCCTCAGGTAGGTCGGGGATTATCTGAAAATCTGGCTCGCCCTGTTCATGCAGGTAGGCCACAACCTTCTCAATATCTGAGCGGGGCACAAACGAGCCTTGCATTCGTATAGGCTTGGAGGCATCCAATGGCGCATACAGCATATCCCCGTTGCCAATTAACCGCTCGGCCCCCTGGCCGTCAAGAACCGTGCGGGAGTCGTGCATGGAAGCCACTGCCAGAGCGATCCGGGAGGGCATATTGGCCTTGATATTGCCGGTAATTATCTTTACTGAAGGCCGCTGAGTAGCGACTACTAGATGTATCCCGGTCGCCCGCGCTAGCTGAGCAATACGGCAGATAGAGTATTCAAATTCAGCCCGCGCCTGGATCATCAGGTCAGCCAACTCATCAATGAGGATGACTACGCGGGGCAGCGGCTCAAATTCATCAATAATACCCTCTTTAGGCATGCGGGCCAGCTCATTATATTCGTTAAGATTGCTGACCCCCTTCAACGCGAATTTATCATAGCGCTTTTCCATCTCCCGGATGGCCTTATGCAGCACGTTAGCCGCCTGTCTAAGGCTGTAAACCACGGGCGAGATTAAGTGCGGGATGCCATCGTAGATGGATAGTTCGACCCGCTTGGGGTCAATTAGCAATAAGCGGACATCTTCGGGAGAATGCCTCATAATCAAGCTGAGTATGACCGAATGCAGGCATACGCTCTTCCCGGACCCAGTAGCGCCGGCTATCAGCAGATGAGGCATCGACACCAAATCGGCGATTACTGGCTGGCCGGCAATGTCTCTACCCAAGGCTATGGGCAGCTCCCCGGGATGGTTCTGAGACTGTTCTGATTCCATCACGCCGCGCAGGCTCACTATGGAGCGATGCTCATTGGGCACCTCAATGCCGATGGCCGACTTGCCAGGAATAGGCGCCTCTACCCGGACGTCCACGGCGGCCAAACTCATCGCCAGGTCATCAGCTAACCGAGTTATCTGATTAACGCGGATACCCCGCTCCGGCTCTACTTCGTAGCGGGTTAGCACCGGCCCGCGCTCAAAGTGAGTGACCTTGGCTGATATGCCAAAACTTTCCAAAGTGTCTTCCAGCTTGATGATGCTATCCGCGGTCTCCTGGTGCATCTCCTGGCTATCAGTTTCTCCCGCCAACTTCTGCAACAGAGATAGCGGCGGCTGAGTATAATGTTCCGGCGGGCTTATCAACTCTAACTGTGGTTTCCCCGCCGTCTCATTACTATTTCCGGTAGCTCGCTGAGGCGGGGTGGAAGTGGCCGGATTAGTCTTTTGCCCGGCATCAGGTGGGCTATCCGCCGCTTGGTCAGCCGGTTGCTGAGGGGATGATTCCTCTTTGTCGTCCAAATCTACTCCCGGCCCACTGGTTTCTACCCGGCGGGGCCGAGAGCGGCGGCGGGTTTTCTCGGCTTCGCGGCGCAGGCTACGGCGACGAGATGGCAACGGGCGCGTGCCTATCTGCCCCAGGTATTCTCTCCCCTGCCCTATTGCTGTAGTTATGCCGCTGAGCAATTGCCGCGTGGAGCTTTGGGTAATAAGCAGGACCCCCACAAAGGCAAGGGCGGCTAAGATGATGTAACTTCCAGCCGTGCCCAGAATCTTCAAAAAGACCCAGGCTATAGCTCCTCCTACAAAACCGCCGGCATGGGCGAGTTTATCTGGTGCCGAGAAGTCAATATCCTGCGGGGCAAGTAGTTGGCGGAGGGTAATTATGACTACGAATAACAGCGCCAGTCCCATTATCGTCTGGGGTCCAGCCAGCCGCTTCTGCTCTAGGCCATACAAAGCCGCCAGTACAAATGCCACCGGCGGCATCAGATACGCGCCTATCCCAAAAGATAGCAGCAATGTCTGGGAGATAACGAAGGGGAAAAACCCGTCAATTTGGGCCCCATAGACCAAACTGGCCAGGAGCAAAGCTCCTAAGGTGGCAAATCCGATGGCGATGATATCGCGCTTAAGCCGGTCATCTGTGCCCTGCGATGCCACGGCTATCACCCTCTATTTCTATGAAGTAGTCTGCATCTGGAGACGGGTGATGGGCCGTCTGTGACTTTATTATAGCACAAAACCGCCTCAGAGGAAAGGGGAGAGGACGGCGTACCCTTCCATTCCCTGCTGACCTGAGCCGTGAAAACAAAGCTAATCCCAACTCCTAATCCTGTCTACTGCCGCCCGAAGCTCACAGTTACGGCTCCCCGTAACCGTTAATCCTTGGCAGGAGGGATTTGAGATTATTGGAAGAATAGTAATGAAATCAGATTGTTGCAGTCAAGTCCCCGGTATAGGGTAGACACTATTTAAGGCGGAGCGTACAGCACGAAGGATGGGCTAACGGAGCGCAGGAGAAGTAAATGTCTACGATGGCCGCCAGCGCAGTTATTTTAGTATAAGGATTAGTTTGCGCTCTACTTTCGGGCCCAATGTGTCCCAAACGACTTGGTGAGGCATAATCAGTTTGCAGTAGGCATCAGGCAAGTGAGGTATCGGATATGAGAACAATCAGGCTCCCAGCCAGCTACTATCAGCAGTTTGACGCTGACTACAGCCGCGATATCCCGGCGGAGGGTTACGGCGGCTGGCAAAAAGAGCAGATCGAATTGTCCCTCGACCATACGGCGGTGGTGGTTATGCACGCTTGGTACTGGGGTACATATGAGGAATACCCGGGCTGGTGGCGCACAGTTGAGTACATCCCTCGTTCCTATGAAATCTGCCAGACAGTATTTCCCCGATTGCTTGGGGCCGTGCGCGCTTCCGGCCTGCCGCTATTCCACATAGTTGGCGGGGGCGACTATTACAAGGAGCTGCCGGGCTATCACAAGGCCGTCGAGTTGGCCGGACCAGAGCCTGAGCCGCCGGAGCAGGCCGAATCCGATCCAGTCATAGACGAACTGCGCCAATTAAAGGCTCAGCGCGTCTATCCGGGCACGCATAACCAGCCCGACATCCAGCGTGGCTTCCAGAGAATAGATTTTCCGCTGGAAGCTCGACCTGTTGGGGATGAAGGTATTGCGGAAAATGCCCATCAGCTTTTTGCCCTCTGCCGACAGGCGGGTGTTAATCATTTGATCTACTCCGGATTCGCTATCAACTGGTGTTTGCTGATGTCGCCGGGGGGCATGCTGGATATGCAAAGACGGGGCCTGATGTGCTCGGCATTGCGTCAGGCCACAACCGCGGTTGAAAACAAGGAGACTGCTCGACAACAGTTGGCTAAGCAGGTTGCTTTGTGGCGGGTTGCCGTGCACTTCGGATTTGTCTTCGACGTTGATGACTTCATTGCCGCACTGCCAAGGGATAGCTAATGACCCGGAAGATCACCACTCACAAAGTACTTGGCAAACTGGACAAGCCCCCTTCCCAGACCCATATCTCTTTCATAGATACCACAAAGTATCCTCCTCACTGTGCCCGTAGAGGTGAGGCCAACTATAACTGATCGGCTCGCCCCGGAGACTCCACGATAAAAGGAAACTGGCTGGTCGTGGCGAACCCTTTCTTTGATGTCAGTGCCGATTGACGACACGGAAGATAGTGCAGGAGGATAGCTGATGCGCGACGCTATCGCCATGTGGCGCAACACCAAAATGGTGGTGCTGGTGGCCTTGTCGGCTGCCCTCTATGCCGCCATCCTCATCCCCTTCAAGCCTATTCCCATAATCCCGGGCATCACCGAAATTCGTCCCGCGGCGGCAGTACCTATTGTCACTGGCTTGCTATTTGGCCCGGCGGCGGCCTGGGGTTGCGGTATGGGCAACCTTATTGGTGACTTTTTCGGTACCGTCGGCCCCGGGAGCCTCTTTGGGCTGCTGGGTAACTTCCTGCTGGCTTATATCCCCTATCGGCTGTGGCACCTAATTTATCGGGGTCGCCCAGCGGTCGGCTCGCTACGCCAACTGCCGGGCTTCGCGCTGGTCACCTTGGCCGGCAGTGCCGCTTGTGGGGTGGTGATAGCCTACGGCATTGATATCCTGGGCATAGCTCCGTATGCAGTGGTGGCTACTATCATAACCGTCAATAACTTCTTAGTAGGCATAGTGCTGGGCATGCCGTTGCTGGCGTTGCTATATCCTCGTGCTCACCATTGGGGTCTGACCTATCTGCAGATAATGGCCGATGAAGACGTAGGCAGTGGAATGCTGGCTCCGGTAGCTGGTCTGGTGGTGGTCGCTGCTGGTGTAGTCGGTGCTCTGGCGGCCTTGGACAAGATGGGCGTGTTTGCCATCACAGGTGCCATTGCCCGGGCACTTGCCACCCACCACCCGGTTGGTGCGGCGGTAGAGGCCAGTAGAGGCACTGCCCTGTGGATGCCTGAGGAGATGTCTCTGCGGGAGCTGGGTCTGGCCTGTAGTGTGCTGCTGTGTGGGGGAGCAGCACTGCTGGCTCGCCTGCCGTGGCGGTACCGTCCGGTAGGGATGACGACCGCTACCAAGGGCGAAGAAGCTGCCCCGACGGGACTGCGGGTTGCGGACCTTAGTTTTGCTTATCCCGACCAGAAAGTGCCGGCTCTGGAAGCCGTCAGCTTCCGGCAGAAGCCTGGTGAGTTACGCTTCCTTATGGGCCGCACCGGCGCCGGCAAGTCTACCCTCTGCCTGTGCCTGAATGGAGTCATACCCCAACTGCAACAGGGCCAGTACCGGGGGAAAGTTGAGGCGGCCGGATGCGACGTGGCGCGCCTGCCGGTGGCTCAGACCGCGCAGCAGGTGGGGGTGGTCTTCCAGGATTTTGAAAGTCAGCTTTTCTGCAGCGATGTGGTCCATGAGGTGGCCTTTGCCTTGGAGAACCGGGGCGTACTGCCTCAGCAAATGCATAAGGCTGTGGAACGGTGGCTGAATACTATGGGATTGTCCCACTTGCGCCACCGGGAACCGGCTACTCTCTCTGGCGGCGAGAAACAGCGGTTGGCTCTGGCGGCGGTGATGGCCGCCGATCCTCAGGTCGTGATATTAGACGAGCCGATGACTGACCTGGACCCGCAGGGAGCTACCGAGGTTAATCAGGCCTTCGGCCGTCTCCATGAGCAAGGCCGAACCCTGCTAATAGTTGACCACAACAGTCCCCGGGCCGCGCAGGCGGACGTATTGATGGTGCTGGCCGAGGGGCAGTTGGCGTACGAAGGAAGCGCGCAGGAACTGTTGAGTGAGGCCCAACGGGCGCAGGAGCTGGAAATAGGACCCTTGCCGACGGCGGATATCTTTGCCCGAATAGGGCTATCGGCCCGCCCGGTGACAGTGGCGGCGGCGGCCAAGGAGCTGCGTCGCTTGGGGGCCCAACTCAATCAGCACCAGTGGGAACAGTTGCTGCAGCAGGAGGCCGAACGGGCCAGCAGCTACGGGCAACTAATAGTGCAAGCCCACGATGTGCATTTCTCCTACACCGAGACCCCCGCTCTTAGGGGAGTGTCGCTGGAGGTGCACCGCGGTGAGTTTGTCATAATTCTGGGCAGCAATGGCTCAGGTAAGACGACGCTGTGCAAGCACTTCAACGGACTATTGAAGCCCCAGTCAGGGGAGGTAGTCGTGGCTGGACAGTCCACTGACCAGCGGGATACCGCCGACCTGGCAGGTATTGTCGGATACCTGTTTCAGAACCCAGACCATCAGTTGTTCGCTGATACAGTTTATGCTGAAGTGGCCTTTGGGCCCCGCAATTTGGGGCTGGAAGATCCAGAGGTAGACCAACGGGTCCGGCATGCTCTAACACTGACTGAACTGGAAGGCTACGAGCAGGCTGACCCCTTTGCCCTCACCAAGGGTCAACGGCAACGGGTAGCCCTGGCCTCGGTGCTGGCCTTAGGGCCGCAGGTTATCGTCTTTGATGAGCCTACTACCGGCCTGGATATACCCCAACAACAGGCTATGTTCAAGCTGCTATCTCGGCTCAATGATGAGGGTCAGACGATAATCATGGTCACTCATCACACCGAGCTGGCTCTGAGTTATGCCCACCGGGCCATACTTATGGCTGCTGGTCAGATTATCGCCGACGGGCCGGCCCGGCAGGTGTTCTCGGAGCCCAAGGTGTGTGCTCGGGCCCATCAGTCGCTGCCCGCCAGTGCCGAACTGTCCCAGGAGTTGTTCGGAGTAACCCTGCTGAGTCCCGCCGAATTTGCTCACTGTGTAAGGCTACCGGAGCGCCCCGGGGAAGGTGAGCAGCGGTGAACTCGCAGTTTCTGTTCGTGGACACTGATAGTCCTATTCACCGTCTCCATCCGATTACCAAAATTATCGGCCTGATAGTCCTATTCGTGCCGGCGATGGCCTTCAATCGGCCGGAGGCCCAGTTGGTGGTCTTGGGACTTGCGGTGTTGCTGCTGGGGATTGCCCATTCATTGGTCAATCTGCGGCGGCTGTACAAGTTCTTGTTGGTTTTGCTGGTGATGTCGGCCCTAATGTGGGCTTTGTTTCTGCGGGATGTGCCCGAAGATACGCAACTCCTGGCCACCCTTGGCCCCCTGACTATCTCCGATGTATCCCTGCGCTATGGGGTGGCCATGGGCCTGCGCATTACCGCTCTGCTAATATTCGGGTTGGTATTCATCTCCAGCACCAAGCCCGAGGACTTCACCTACGGGCTGCGCCGTATGGGGGTGCCGGTGACCGCCTCGGTGGCTCTGGCTCTGGCTTTCCGGCTGGTACCTACCTTTATGCAGACAGTACAAACAGTTACTGACGCCCAACGGGCGCGAGGGCTGCGCCTGCACGGGGGCTCACTGTTGGGGCGGCTGCGGCGCTATGTGCACCTGATCGTGCCAGTTATGGGATATGCGCTGCGGCGAGCTGATGACCTGTCCCGCGCTCTGGAAGCCCGCGGCCTGTCTGCTCCCGGTCGCCGCACCGAATACTTTCGTCCTCAGGCTACCTGGACAGATGCCACGGTGCTTCTCGTAGTGGTGGCCTTAGCCGCAACTTGTATCTACCTGCGGATAGGCGGCTACGGGGAACTGTTGCCGCGACTGTAGCCTTAGCAAATCCGGGGTAGCAGCTCACCGGCGGGCAT
>JALGTV010000303.1 GCA_029821215.1 Candidatus Zipacnadia bacterium
GCCATGGCTGTATGTATTTGCTGTGTTGTCGGTGATCCCGGCGGCAGTTTATTATCATCACGCCCACGTGGACATTGGTAGTCAGTACTTTACAGTAGGAGTGGGTTTCGGGGGCGGGATGTGGTTTTCAGTAGGGGACTTCCTGCAGCCCGGTAATTACTCCCTTATCCTCAATCGGCTGCTGAAGGATCACCTGACCGCGGTCGGTTTCGTGCTGCTGCCCCTGGGCTTGGTTGCGACCAACAATGGCAAATTTAGGTGGAATCTGTTCCACATATGGCTGGGGGCGGTGCTGCTATACTTCATAATGGTTTCCGGCGGCAATCTTAGACAGACTTATTACCAAATACCGATGATACTACCCGCCGCTGGGCTGATTGGGGTGGGATGGGATAGGCTGAGCCGGGTGCCGGGCATCTCGCGGGCCGGGGCGCTGGTGCTGGTTGCCATTTTTCTGGTCTTGGCGGCCTGGGACCAAATAGATCCGACCCAGCAGCCAGTGATTATATTCCCTCCCGGCTACGGGTGCTTGTATTACTTTAATCGGCCGGGCTGGGTAGGCCGGGAAGGCTTCGGCAAGTCTCCCGGCGCTGTCTCGCCGGTGGATGTTCCTGGGCCGCAGTACATCACTAATCGCATTGACCGGGGCGCCCGTTGGGCCGTGTATT
Source organism: Candidatus Zipacnadia bacterium (assembly GCA_029821215.1). Lineage (GTDB taxonomy): Bacteria > Armatimonadota > Zipacnadia > Zipacnadales > Zipacnadaceae > JALGTV01. Next base: position 669 of record JALGTV010000303.1, read on the forward strand.
TCGATACCACCGGCCCGGGCGCTCGCCCGGATCTTAAACAACACATGGAAGATAATTATGCAACGGTCTTTCGGGGTGAGGGTTATACTATCTTTAGGTTGACCGATAAAGATGCTCAGTTGCGTAGCGCAGGTTCTTAACCAGGGTGCAGCCCAGTACGGCGAGGTTGCCCTTCGGCTTTGCTCAGGGCGGTGAGCCTGTCAAACTGGAGAACCGCGCTCACGTGCTAAGGCATGGGGCCCACGGAGATAGTTGATACAGTTATGGCTATCAAAAACGTCGTAATAATTGGTGGCGGTATCTCGGGATTAACTACCGCCTATGAGCTGACCAGGCGTGGCCACCATGTCACCGTGCTGGACCGGCGGGAAACATTGGGTGGCCTGGCCCGCTCGGTGCAAATAGGCGACCGGGATATCGAGCGCTACTACCATTTCATTTGCGGCGGCGACCAGAACCTGATAGAACTCATCGCTGAGCTGGGGCTGAGCGCCAGACTCCACTGGCGTCCGGGAAAGACCAGTTATTTTGTCCAGGGGCGGATGTATCCGTTTACTACTCCCCTGGATTTGCTGGGCTTTTCGGCCATCAGTTTACTCAGCCGGATCCGCTTTGCCCTGCACGCGGCGCGCTGTCGGCAGATGAGGAACTGGCAGGACATTGAGCATCTGACGGCTCAAGAGTGGCTACTGGATACCGTTGGCTCCGAGGCCTACGAGGTGATTTGGCGGCCGTTGCTGCAAATCAAGTTTGGGCGCTACTATGACCAGGTTTCCGCCCCGTGGCTCTGGCACCGTGTCCACCGTTTCTCCCAGTCGCGTCATAGCCTGTGGCGTCCTGAGCAGCTCGGCTACCTGGAAGGCGGCTCTCAGGTCCTAATTGATGCACTGGCGGAGTTTATTGTCGCTGGCGGGGGGAAGATACAGGGACGCTGATGCCGTAGTCAGTGCCATTGCTTTACCTGAGTTGGTGCCGTTACTACCCTCATCGGTCCCTGACTACCAGCAACGGCTGGCCAGTATTAACTTTGTGGCAGTGCGCTGTCTGCTGCTGGTCATTGAGCACAGCCTTAGTGACAGTTTCTGGACCAACATAAATGACTCGCGCATTTTCTTCAACGGACTAATTGAGTACTCTAATCTCAATCCCTGGCGCCAATATGGGGGAGCAGAGATAGCTTACATACCCATATATATGCCCGCCGATGAGGAGTTGTTTGTGTGGCCACAGGATGATTTGACCGAAAGCGTCATTGGCTGCCTGGAGATAATCTGCCCCCAGTTTGACCGCTCCTGGATTCGGGAAGCCATCGTTACCCAGGACCTGCATGCCCAGGCGATATGTCCCCCGGGGTTTAGCCAGCGTATGCCAGCTCCGGCTGCGCCTCTGCCTGGCTTATACGTAGTAGATTCTACCCAACTTTACCCTTCGGATCGTTGCCTGAGTGGAATGATTGGCCTGGCCAGAACCGTAGGGCATATGATAGACAGCCAGTAAGCCCCTACCACCACGGCGCGCCCACTCGCAGCCGCCGCAGTATATCCCAGTACGCCCCCCGGGCACCGGCTGCAATAGCCTCCACCAGCAGGGCGTTGTCATCGTAGTCGTAATCACTCTGCTCGTCCTGGCT
>JALGTV010000055.1 GCA_029821215.1 Candidatus Zipacnadia bacterium
CGATGACTGGTCACTGCGAGGGGACCACAGTATGCCCCAGGGTGATATGCTCCAGTTCAAGTTCCGGCTGTATTTCCACGCTGGCGATGTCAACCAGGCAGACGTAGCTGGCCGCTATCTGGACTTCGCCTATCCACCGGCTGTACAGGAACAGTAACTGAACCTGTCAACTGGTGGTGGAGCGGAATGCAATCTCGCACACGTCGCCGCCTTGGCACATAGTTCGGGGCATCTCAAACTCAAATTCTCGCCCAAATTCCGTGCACCATACCCGGCATTCGGTGGGGCAGATGCGGCCACTTATTTGCTCGGCCAACTCCTCGCGGCCGCTGGCTCGCAGCAGCTCCAGCCAAGCACAGTGGTGGATGGTGAACTGGGCGGTGTCTGATGTCTGCCGGACCTGGAACTGGTGGCCATCGGCGCGGAGCTTGAGACTAAAGCAGGCCGCTAAATCGTCGCAGGAATTACCAGTAATTCCCAGCACCTGCCGGGCCTGGCGAGCTTGAATCTTAGGCAGAATCTCCCAGACCTGCTCATCCAGCTCCAGAGCTTGCTGGAAGCCATAGGCCTCCTCAACCATCACAAACCATAGGCCATCTACCGCCGTATACGAGCGGCGTAGGTATTGAATTAGGGCTTTATCTTCATCCAGTGTGCGTCATCTCCTAATGGTTCAGTGCCTTAGGACTGCTTGTATACGGCTCAGAAGCTCCTCGCCGATGCGGTCGCGGGCCTCAGGAGTCTGGCCCTCCCAGCGCATCACTAACTCGGCACCGGTATTGGAGGCGCGAATCAGTGCCCAGCCGTCGGGAAATTGAATCCGCGCCCCGTCTACCTCAAGGAGGGAATACTGCTGGCGGTAAGTATCGGCGACCTGTTGGGCCACCTGGAACTTGATCTCATCAGGACATGCGGTGCGCTGTTCGGGGGCGGTAAAGTATTCAGGCAAAGAATCTACTATCTCCCGCAGAGTCATCTCCTGCCGAGAAAGGCTGGCTACCAGACGAGCCGCGGCAAACGCGGCGTCATCAAACTTGATGTAGGGATTGTCAAAATAACAATGACCAGAAGTCTCAAAGCCCATCGGCGAGTTCAGGCGGCGCATGGCATCCAGGATAAACGGATACCCGCAGGCGACCATCTCCACCTGGCCGCCACGAGCCACCACATCGTCAATCAGGGCCTGAGAGCAGCGCACCTCGGTAACAAAGGTTGCCGGCCCCTCGGCCAGAATCTCCCGGCACAGCGGCGTCACATAACGGTCGGGCCAGATCATCTGGCCATCCTCGTCTACCACCGCTATCCGGTCACCGTCGGCATCAATGGCAATGCCCAAATCCGCCCCGGTCTGGCGCACCTTCTGGGCGCAGGGCGCGATAGCCTCCCAGGTAAGCGGATCAGGGGAACGATTGGGGAAAGTCCCGTCCGGCTCCTCAAACATCGTTAGGACATCGCAGCCAATTGATTCCAGCAGGCGCCGGGCATTGAAAGTTCCACAGCCATTGCCTACGTCTAACACTATCTTCAGGGAGCAGTCAGCGCTGATTTGCTGCTCGGCAATGTCAAAATACTCAGCCCAGATATCACGTTGCTCATAAGTGCCGGTACCCGAGGTAAAATTGCCCTTAACGGCCTCCTGACGTAGCTCTTTGAGCTGATCGCCATAGAAGGGCCATTCGCCCCACCGTACCTTGATGCCATTGAATTGGGGCGGGCGATGGGAGGCAGTTATGGCCATGCCGCCATCAGCGTCCCAGATGCCGATGGCAAAATACAGCACGGGGGTGGGCACCTGACCGATATCAATGACGTGACAGCCACAGCTCATCAAGCCCTCCACCACTGCGGCGCACAGCTCCTCCGAGGAAGGGCGCAGGTCGCGGCCCACCAGGATGGTAGCCTGGGCCGGATGGGGAAAGCGGCTGGCGTAGGCCTGGGCAATGCGGCGGGCGACATCCGTGTTTATCTGTGGCCCTACCTCTCCGCGAATGTCATAGGCGCGGAAGATGTCAGGATCAATGTAGATGGTCCCAGTCATAGTATCTCTCCAGTGGCGGGGTTGGTTGATACGATAATATTCTGGGCTCAGGTGATAATTCCTGCCCTATGGGGAACAGTTGGGAGCCATTAGTTGCTCCTTGAGCTAACAATAAGGCCATTCAGTACATCCGGCGGGCACCGATGTAGCGGGGGGCGTAATAGGAGGAGTCGAGGCTGCTGATTTTGACGGTGGAGCCCGAGTGGGAAGCGTGGATAAACTTGTCGTGGTCCTTGTAGATACCTACGTGGGAAATGCCATTGCGATAGGTGTTTTTGAAAAAGACGATATCGCCGGCCTGGAGATTGCTGCGGGAGACCGGCTGTCCCTGACGGAACTGGCCGGGGCAGGTGCGAGGCACATGAATGCCATGACGGGCCAACACGTACTGGACAAAGCCGGAGCAGTCAAAGGAATGAGGACCTTCAGCACCGCGGACATAAGGGGCACCCAGGTAACGCATGGCCGTGCTCAGGATAGCTGCACCGATGCCGTGGTGGGACTGGCTGGACGCGGAGGCCAGGTGGGGGCTGCCCTCCAGTTGGCCTTTGCGGGCCAAGCGTTGGGCGCGGGTGTCTATCAGCCAACTGGCTACCCAGCCGGTCTTGCCATTGTCCAGCGCGACTCGATACCAATCACCTCGTTGTCCGATGATGATGACCTGGGTGCTGAGGGTGAGCTCGCCAATTTTGGGGTAATTCAGGCCTGGTCCGCTTCGCAAGTTCACTACAGATCGAGCCACCCACCCCACCTTCACCTCTACGTCTTGGCCGCTCTCTTCGGTCATAAACTCCACGCCGGGCGGCGAGAAGTCAATGACCCAACCGGCTATCCAGCCGGTCTGGCCATTGGAGGTTTCTATCTGACACCAGTGGCCGGAAACGTTGACTACCTTGACCTTTTGTCCCCGCTCAAGCTGGAACTTGACCTCATTATCCTGGCCCGGGCTGCTGCGCACGTTGACCCGTGGTTCATCAATCCAGGCGTAAAGATCGCCACCCTGCTGGTCGCTCCGGGTTGTCTGAGGGGAAGGGAAATCCGGCTGGGCAGGGGGCAAAGGAATGGGCTGGGCGGTGTCTTCTCCCTCGTAAGTTAGCAGTCGGCCCGCGATCCATCCGCTCTCGCCGCTGTGGACGGTAACTTGCTTCCAGTCGCCCTGCGAATTGTAGACGTAAACGGTTTGTCCCTTCTGCAAGGTGGCTTTGATCTGATGGGTCGTGCCCGGCCCGCTGCGCAGGCGGACATTACTGCCGTTGACATAAGCCTTGGCGCTACTCTTACCCGAACCGGAAGAGGTTCGGCTGTTGGCTAACTGGCGACCGGCCTCAACGTCAAATTCCAGCAAATCCTGGCGAATCCAGCCGCTGCCCCCCGGAGTTTTGCACTTAATCCACTCATCGCGCTGGTCGAGCTTGTAGACTTTAGTGCCCTGGGGTAGGGAGCCATAGCGCTGGTAGCCTAATCCTGGGCCAGTGCGGACGTTAGCCGCACCTACCTTGATCCAGGCGGGAGGATGAGAATCGGGCGCGGAGGAAGTGGCGGCCACTTGTTCGGCGAGCTGGCGGCCTTTGTCGTAGGAGAACTCCAGCAGCCACTCCGCAATCCAGCCCTGCGACCCATCGGACAGTCTGGCCCAGCACCACTTGTTCTTGAAAGCGGTTACGTGGACTTTGTCGCCTCGGTTGAGCTGGCCAATCTTCTTGCTGTCAGTGCTGGGCCCGCTGCGCACATTCACCGTCTCGCCCTTGACCCATGCCGGCCAAAAGTCGCGATCCTCGTCCAGCGGCCACGCGAGGACTGCCGTGGCCAGCAGTAGCCCCCCGGCCAATAGCAGGCGGCGGGCTGCCCGCCCCGATTGCCAGTCTACGGTGAACATCGTGGGGGATATTATAACCAAAATTGGCCTGGTGAGTCAACGGATCAACAGAAGATGGTTTGCATCAGGGGGCTTGATTTGCTATACTTGGTAGCTATCCTTGAACAAAAAGTCAGTAAATGAGTAGGGATCAGAGATATGTTGGATGAACAGTTGCGCATTTTGGTAAGCGGTGCCTGCGGGCGGATGGGCCAGTTTGTAGTAGAAGCGGTAACTGAGGCCCCGGATATGGAGTTAGTCGGGGCGGTGGATCCGGCTGGCCAGGGGCATCCACTGACCGAGTTTGTGCCCACTGGGCCAGAGGATATTACAGTCAGCGGACACTTGGTCGCTGCTCTGGAGGAAAGTCAGCCCCAGATTATGGTGGATTTCACCACGCCCGCCGTGGTGATGGATAATATTGAAGCAGCGCTCAATGCTGGTGTAGCTTGCGTGGTGGGCACAACTGGCCTGTCAGCTACCGATTTGCGGGTAGTACAGAAAATGTGCAATAGCAAGCAAGTGCCGTGTCTGATCGCTCCTAACTTCAGCATCGGCGCTAACCTGATGATGAAGTTTGCTGCCGAGGCCGCCGGGATGTTTGACTATGCCGAGATTATTGAGCGCCATCACGAGGGCAAAGTAGATGCGCCGTCGGGTACCGCGTTAACTACGGCCGAGAAAATGGCCGCTGCCCGCGACAAACCGCTGCGCGAGGTGCCTACCAGCCATGACAAATTGCCCGGCTCGCGGGGCGGAGTAAACCAGCGAATTCATATCCATAGCGTGCGCATGCCTGGCTATGTGGCTAACCAGGAGGTAGTACTGGGCGGGACCGGCGAGACTCTAAAGATTGAGCATGTCAGTACCAGCCGCCAGTGCTTTATGCCGGGGGTGTTGTTAGCCATTCGCCAGGTCCTGGAACTGGAAGGACTGGTGTATGGGTTGGAAGAGATATTGTGAAGGGACCGCGTTCAGCATTCAGGGAACAGGGAGCAACTCTAATCGCGTAGCGCAGGTTCTCTAACCTGCGCGGGGCTGTTAGGGGCGGGGTTGAGAACCCCGCCTACGCGACTACGAGGAAGCCCGTCTACGTGACTACGAGGAGCTCTGCCTACGCGACTCAGAGGAACGCCGTTTAGTGGGGTTAAGAAGTCTGCCCACCTGCCGAGCAGCATAGTTGCTTTGGCATTGTATGTCATTGTTGGACGCTGAATGCAGAAAGCTGAATGCCGGATAAAATGAGGTGATTGGATGGCAGTGACAGCCGGGCTTGTAGGTGTGGGGCCGGTAGGTGACCGGATTGTAAGATGCCTTAAAGAACGTGATTTTCCGCTGGCTGAGCCGCTGCGGGTGATGGCGACCCGCCGCCGCCGGGAAATCCTGGGCGACCAGGAATTTGAGGTGCACCAGACCAGTGCTGAATTGTTTGTGGGACTGGAAGTGGTGTTTTTCGCCGGCCGGGAGGGAGCCAAGGGGGCCAGTATCCAGTGGGCCCAGACAGCCATAGATGCCGGGGCTTATTGCATTGATAACGGCAGTGATTTCCGGCTGGACCCGAATGTGCCCCTGGTGGTGCCTGAAATCAATATGGAGCAGGTTACCGCGGACACCAGGCTCATCGCCAGCCCCAACTGCTCTACCACGCAAATGGTAGTAGCACTGGCTCCGCTACACCAGGTGGCGCGTATCAAGCGGGTAGTGGTCGCCACCTATCAGGCCGTCAGTGGCTGGGGTCAGGCAGCGGTAGAGGATATGGAGCGGCAGCTTCCCCAGTATGTGGCCGGCGAGGTGGTGGACTTTGACCCTTCGGTATTTGCCAAGCCAATAATTCTGGACTGCCTGCCCCATATTGACCGGTTTACTGATAGTGGCTACACCAAAGAGGAACTGAAAATGGTCTACGAAACCCGCAAGATTCTGGGTGAGCCGGATCTGCCTATTACGGCCACTGCCGTGCGGGTGCCGGTGGATATCGGCCATGCCGAGGCTATAAATGTAGAGTTTGAAGAGGAGATTACGGCTGATGAGGCCCGCGAGATCCTCAGTGATCCCCAGCAGGCGCCCGGGGTAGTGGTCATTGATGGGCCCAGCCAAGATCCCAACGCGGTGGCAGTGCGCGATGCGCCGGAGGAACGCCAGTACCCCACCCAGGCTGATGTGAAGAAGGATGAATACAAGGATGCAGTGCTGGTGGGGCGGATACGGCAGGACGAGACCGTGGCGAGCGGACTAAATATGTGGGTGGTGTCGGATAACCTGCGCAAGGGCGCAGCCACTAACGTGGTCCAGATCGCCGAGGAGATGTTGAAGCGAGGTATACTGGGATAGCCTAAAGGAGGAATAATGCACAATATAGCCATATTTGGAGCTGCCGGCTATGGTGGTATTGAGCTAATACGACTGCTACTGGCTCACCCGGAAGTGCAAATCACCTATCTGGGCGGGCATACTACCGTGGATGAGCAGCTCACTGACCTGTATCCCAGCCTGTTAGGGTGCATTGATGAGCGCATTGAACCGACATCGGTAGACGCCGCTGCGGCGGAGGCCGAGTTGCTGTTCTCGTGTCTGCCGCATGCCGTGGGCACCGAGCTGGTGGCGGAAGCGCTGGAGCAGGGCTTGCGGGTGGTAGATTTTTCCGCTGACTTTCGGCTCCAAGACTCTTCGGTCTACGAGCAATACTATCAGCCCCACCCGGCCCAGCATTTACTAACTGAAGCCGCCTACGGGCTACCGGAACTTCACCGCCAACAGATTATGCAGGCGCGGCTGGTAGCGGTGCCAGGCTGCTATCCAACCGGGGCCATACTGGCTCTGGCGCCAGCGGTAAACGAGAAGCTGGTTGAGCCGGAAGGGATGGTGGTGGACAGCAAGTCAGGAGTGTCGGGCGCGGGGCGCAGTAACCTGACGCTGGCGACCCATTTTGCTGAAGTTAACGAGTCTGCCAAAGCCTACAATGTCGCCCAGCATCGGCATGGACCGGAGATTGACCAAGAGCTATCGGCGCTGGGTGAGCAGGTGCATGTAACCTTTGTGCCTCACTTGATACCTATCACGCGGGGCATACTGACCACCGCCTATGCTACCCTGCGAGAAGGCATTAGTGCTGAGCAAATTGAGCAGGCCTACCAGGACTTTTATGCTGATGAGCCGTTTGTGTACGTGCTACCCGATGGCCAACAGCCAGCGACCAAGCAGGTGAGTGGCTCAAATCGGTGCTACATCGGCCTGACGGTAGATGAAGATGCTAACAGGCTCATTGTCACTTCGGCCATAGACAACCTAATCAAGGGACTGTCGGGCAGCGCGCTGCAGTGTATGAATCTGATGTTGGGGATAGATGAGACCACCGGTTTGGAGGCGCCAGCACTGTGGCCATAGAAGGTCTGAGCTGTCGGGAGTATCAGCCGGCTGATACCGCTGACGTACTGGAAGTGCGCAATGCTATCTTCCCGCCACTCACCGCGGAAGAATGGGATCGCTACTACCCAGGCAACACGGCGTCGTTAGCCTACCGGAAAGGGGAACCGGTCGGCGCTATTCCCCTGGACCAGCGCGAGTTTGTGCTGGCCGGGAGTGACGGTACCAGTGGCTTTTGAGCATGGGGTGGGCGTGAAGGAAGAATATCGCAGTCAAGGCATAGGCACGGCGATGATTCAGGCAGCCCGGGAGTTTATGGCCGACCGCTGTGACCTACTGATGGTCTATCGGGGTGCGGAGCGCAGTCCCGGCTATCGGTTCTACATAAAGAGCGGCCACCAGGACTTGCTTTATACTCGCCCGGTAAAGTGGGAGCCACCGGCTGATTTGTCCAGTCAGGCTGAGCGGATTGATGCCGAGACCCTGTACGAACACGAGGACGAAATCCTGCCAATCTACAACCATGCTTATGCCAGTTGCGGGGGACACCCGCCTCGTCAGCCCGGCTACTGGCGGCAGGCGCTGGGCGGCATGATTTTTTGTCTATCGTTATCCAGCCGAGGGCGAGATCATCGCTTACGGAATCTTCGGAATTCCCAGACAGGAAGAATTTACTCCGACGATGAGGATCCTGGAGCTGGCCAGCAGTAATGGCGCTGATGGGGCGCGTGAGGTGTTAAAGAGGGCCGGCCAGGAGGCTTACAGGCAGGGAATGCCGGTCACCGGCTACATTTCAGCCTCCTACCCTTACCGGCAGCTTTATCGGCGGTTGGGCTTTGTAGAGGAAGGGCGCAGCTTTATGATAATGGGACAGGTCATCGCTCCCCAACGCCTGTTCCGGCGGGTGTGTCGTGATCCACAGGCTCTGGGTGACCTGAAAATAAATGTGTGGACCCCGACCAAGGATTACGTGCTGTTTGAAGGAGATAATGCGACCCGAGAAATTACCCTGGAGGGTAAGGATATATTTATTGAGCGCTTGC
>JALGTV010000056.1 GCA_029821215.1 Candidatus Zipacnadia bacterium
GGTGTCCAAGTGCAGAAAGCTTCCAACGGCTCACTGCAGCTTTCTTGAGTAATGGGAGTATTTGCTACCGTTGCATAGGCACCTTCTGGCTATCTCGAGCGCCGCCGAGCAGGATGCGGGCGGGGCCATTGCCTTGCGCCTGGAACACAAGCAGGGCACATGGTCAGTTTTCATCCATGTGCCCTACTTTCTTAGCGGTGAGAAGCGGTGGAAGTGAGCAAGCAAATCCCGCCTACGCAGCGACGGGAATACCCAGCAATCAGCGAGCCGTTAGGGCATCAACTTCGATCTCGAATAGTAGTTCATCGCGGCAAATGTCGCCCACCAGAGTTACTACCGGCAGGTCCAGCCCATGGTCGGCGCAGTAGTTGATAAAGGCCGACGTATACTGCGAATACTTTACATAGGCAACGGCCCTGGTGACGTCAGCATAGCTCATATCGCGAGCAGATAGAATAGCCTCCACGACCTCCATAGTACGAGCAATCTGGCCCTCAACATCGTCTACATAAAGGGTATCACCCTCAGGACCGACACTGGCAGTTCCCGAGATGATGACCGCGTGCAGATCGGGACTTATCACTTCCACCGCTCGGCTGAACGAACTTCCATAGTCCGGCGCCGGACATTGCAGTGGTGAGGGAACGACTCCGATAGTGACACTATCGTCTGTCGGCTGGATAGCCAGGGCGCAGGCAACCAAGGCAGCACCCACCGGATTGCGGCCGGCCACACCGGTACTGGCCGGAACCAGCGCGTCAAAAATTCCCATCTCGCGGAAGAATTTTGTCCGCACCTGGTTAAACTCATCATACCAGTCCAGGATGTGGTCGTTGTGGAACCAGGTTCTGACCAGGTCGGTTATATCCATCCCAGCCAGCTGGAGCCCAGCGGCTATCTTTTCAAAGACCTGGCGGGCTTGCATCTGCTGGGTAGCGGCTAAGTCTGCCGGTTGCACATCGCCCAGGAAACAGCACTTCATAAAAGCATTTTCAAAGACCCGGCCAATCGGGTCTCCGTCAATATAGAGCGTCTCCACCGGGATGCCGCCGACGGCCTGCATCTGTATACCGGCCAGTCCGTCAGAGACGCAGTTGCCACCCTCAATCCAGGTAATCGGCCAATCCACCGCACTACAGGCTTCCTGTAGGGCCTTCATCGTAGATGTCCACTCAGCTGACGAACCGAAGATGTTCATCCTTACGGGCTCGGCATTCTGCTCGACGAGCAGATCGGCCAACCGGTGAAGCATAGCCCCGGACGGCTCACCTTCGCCAGGACGAACCGTTACGTGTATATCAGTGCTTGCTGGCCGTGAAACGGTAATGACATCAAGCGCCGGGGACATCTGTCGGTGTATTATTGCCCCCTGCTTTTTGTTAGTCTGCGTCATAAAAGCATACTCCTCACCATAATATAATGGCAAAACTATGAGACATAATTCCCCCTTGCGTTAGATTGGCTGGCACCGGGATTCCGCACCTGCAGTATACATTAGGGCTGATAGTTCGGTAGCGACTTTATGCATAACTATGCAGCCCAGAGAATATGCTGGCCAGGTTGACCCAGAGCAAAGTGGTCAGGATGAAGACTACGCCAACAATCGCTATCAGAGCGTTGACTCTGATGTATTTATGTTTATACATACCCCGAAACTGTAAGTATGCCACATATACTAACCATGTGGCAAGTGACCACAGCTCCTTAGGGTCCCAGTTCCAGTAGTTGCCCCACGCCTGTTTGCCCCAGCAAGCACCCAGAATTAGTCCAACCGTTAGCCACGGAAAACCCACGCACACCAAGCGGTAGGTAGCTTCCTCCTTGGATACTAAGCCCGGCTGGCTGGCCTTATTTCCCCGCCAAAGTAGGCCCGCCGCCGACACTGCCGCCTTAATCATAATGACATACCCCAGCATATACGCCACTACATGGGGAGCAAATAACCAAGTCTGAAGAGCCGGGGGTAGTTTATGCGGATCTTCGCGGAACACAAAGGCAACCGGAATCAACAACCCTATCCCGATAATCATATCCACGACTTCGCCACCGACCTTCAAGTAGCGCCGACAGAACACTGACAGCGGAAACATTAGCATTGCCAGGCCGAGGAACACTTCAAATAGATTCTGGAGGGGAACATGGCCCACCCGCCACCAGCGAAGCAAAAACGAGGTCATCGCAGCTATAAAGCCCAGAGCATAAAGCCATAGACTAAGGCGCTTTCGCTTGCTGGTAGCGGCGAGTACGGCACACAAATAAGCGGCCATGGTAGCGTAGATAAGAATTCCCTGGACAGTGAATTTAATCGCCATCAATCGCGCTTCTCCCCTATCCGTTGCCATACCGGCCGCAGCCAGAAGTGGAATACACTACCTACCCCAACTAACACAAAGCCTAAATAGACCAGGTTCAAACCCGAATCACTCACCACTGACAAGATAGTATAGCGGCCCTGGGCCCTATCATAGTCATACTGATAGAAATGATAGCCGCCGTAGTGCAACGGCTTATTCACCTTAATAACGCCCCTGACTACCTCCTGCCCCTTCTCCAGGACGGTCACTTGGCTGTTGAAGGCGCGGACCTGTCGGTGGGATCTCAGATTGCCAGTGTCTTTATTAGTTTCGGTGTCCGCCTTTTCGGGGGTTGGATAGTAGTCCACCCAGAACTTTTCCAGTCTTAATTGAAAGTCAAGTTGCTGAGGTTCTACGCCAAACTGCTGATTCATAACCGTGTTGGTGGCTTGTCCCTGGGGGATGAGCATATAGCCTTTGGGAACTTTGTGTCTGTCCAGTAAGTTAGCCTGGATACGGTGGCCCAGCGGTGCTCCCCACATTCCGCCGGCCAGAATTAGCAGGCCGCCCAAATGCATGGCCAGCCAGCCCAGACGATGGAGCCTCCCACTGAGTAAAAACAGCCGCTGGATCAGTAAAGCGGCCAGCAGGATGCCCCATGCCATTAAGGGCATGGACTCGAATATTGCTGACGCTCGTGTCGCGCCCAGGAATGCCCCATAGACCGACAGCGCGACCGCTACCCCGATCGCGCCCATAGTCAACCACTGTAGAGTCTGATGTTCCCGGCTGGTGTTGTCCAATACCATTGTTTAGGCGAACTGCGCTTGGTTCCGGGCGAGGTGACCAGCGCAACTTATCGGTGGTACACACAGGCAAAACTGGCCGTCATAACTGCCACCGCTACTCAGACACTTCAACATCGGGCACTTGCGGCTGCTGGGTAACGCCGGCCAGAATACTATCCCCGTCCATAGGGAATCTATCTTTTAAGAATTCGGGAACATTATAGCACATCATCGTATCTCCCCGCGTGGGCAGCTCCACCGGCGGTGATGCATGGCCGTTTTCATCAATTTCCGTCAAGTACAGCCGGGCGAAAATCCCGTCATCGCGTTTGCTGGCGAATAGCAACCAGCGACTATTAGAGGACCAACTGTGATGCGAATCCATCGCATAGCCGCAGTTACACTCCAACTCCCGAGGCATTGCACCTTTGCTGGTAGAGACGATCCAGAGCCTTGCGGTGGGATTGACCAATGAGGATTCATCAGCCTTGTTAAACACCATCCACTTGCCGTCGGGACTGAAGCGGGGGAAGTAGTTGCTCTTACCATTGTGGGCGGCACCAGGAACTGGTGTGGCTTTGCCGCCCCGGCCATCGTTGTAAGGCACCTGGTATATGTCAAATATAGGGTTAGCAAATGCCGGCTCCACCACCTCTTTAGCCCGGGAGAAAACAATGGTCTTACCATCAACCGACCATTCGGGAAAGGTCTCCATGTATTCAGGTTCGTAGGCCCCCCGCAGGGGACGAACCTGGAGGGTCTCGCTGTCTACGATACCGATGCCGGCTTTCAGCACAAAGAATTCCTGGGTTTCCAGGGTGATCATCGCCTTGGAAGCGATCTTTTGGGCCAGACAGGCGGCTACTTTCTTACCTTCTGGGTCCCAACCCATAAAGAACGAATTGACGTTGACAGTTCGGCCTTGTTGGGTAGCGAAGTTATACAGCCCTAAACGGCGGTACCCTTTGCCTACTTGCTTTCTAACTGCAATGGCCAGGTCAATGTCCTCGGCCGCTACCGTTGGTACATAGGGAAATGAATGGCAATTGGTGCAGAAGACACCTTTGCCAGGCAGGAATATTCCGGTCTTGAATGTACTGATGTCGCGATAGACTACGTCTGGCGTCTTGTGAACGTGGAACAGCGGAGTGACCATTCGGCAGACAATAATGGGATCGGCCGGGTATGGCGAGACTCTGAACCTGACCTGATCCACATAGACTCTATCCCCCAAGCGTTGGCGGCCTTGCAGACAGCAGCCCCGGACCTCCAGATTGACCCACTCGCCAGTGCCGCTGCTCTTAATAGCCTCCCATGTAGCCGCGTCAGGCCGCCACTCACTCTGCTTGGTCACCACCCGCAGCGGAGCTGACCAACCCGGCGCAGTTAGGCTCAACATCCATATATCGTTGGTCTCATCTTCCCACCGTATGTTGGGTGGAGCAATGTTGCGGGGGAAAGAGGCATTGTCATAGGGTCGCAGGATTTTCAGGTGCTGATGTTTGCCCGTCTCCCAGTAGCAGGTCTCATAGTTGGATGGTAATAGGCTCTGGTCAAAGACAATCAGCGGCTCTGGCTCTTCGTGGCTGTGGATAAGCGCATCCGATTGGAAGATGTGGGTATCTACGGGGCCGCAACCGGCATAGATCGTCTTGCCGGCGGGCTCTGAGTTGCTGCCCATTAAGCTACTGGGCAATAGAATGACCAACCCCACAAATGCCAGAAGCACAATGGCTCCCGCTACCACCAGGTGCCTGCGGCTGGTGGCTCGGTTAATCAGTGCCATCGGGCATCATCTCCAACAACCGTTGGTAGTAGTTGGCTTCACTGGAGTCATTCAGGTGTTGGTAGACGTTGGCTAACAGCTCTACCGGCTCCCGCAGTTTGGCATCCGTCTGGTGCGATGTTAACAGATGCCTTACTGCTGCCTGGTAGTTGCCCTGCCGGGTAAAGTACTTCCCAATTTCCAGCGGCACTTCAGCGAATTTATACGTCTCTGTCCCGGCTACCACTACATACGGATTATCTTGGGCGCGGGAGGCTTCGCGGGTATACCAGGCCAGTGTCAGGGGATCACCGCCGAACCACCTACGTGTTTTATCACGCTGAAAATTAAATCCGTCGTATATACGTTGGAAACTGACCTGACCGTTGCTATGTGTCACCGCCTGCCAGCGCTGACAATAGCGTTCATAGTCCTTATCTGCGCCTCGCAACTGGCTGATAAAAGCCAGGTAATAGAGGGCAGTGGGATTATTGGGCTGCAGCGAGAGGGTATGACGGAAGTGTTTGGCGGCGGCCTTGAAAAAATTCTTATAAAGCAAGGCCCGGCCCAGGTTGTTATACAGTCGCACATCATAGGGGTCGTAGACCAGTGCGCAGGCCCAGCAGTTTTCCCCGGTGCTGGGGTAACCGAGGTGGAACCAGAATTCCCCCTCCGCCATCAGAGAGTGCTTTACTCCCACGAGTACATTTGACCCACCGGGTACCAGGAAAAAATACCCCGCTACCTTATCCTTGCCCAGGCCAGCAAACGCCCGCCCCACCTTAATGCTCACGATATCGTGGAATTGGAAGGGAATATTGGCCTCATACTTAATGCCCATCAGGATATCTAAGGCTTCCTGCCAGTGTTGCTGGTGCAAGTACACTTCGGCTAGTTGAAATTGCAAGGGGACATGGTCAGGATAGGCTTTATTCAGGCGTTTCCAGTATGTTGTATCATCACGGTAGTTCGGGTTCCACCGCACCGTGGCAAAAAGCAGAAAACCCAATGAGATTATGATTGCCAGATGTATGAACCACTTCCTGAGCAGCAACAAGCCAGGCAATAGTGTGGCCACCATCACGCTAATTATGTTCACAGGTGAACCAAAAAGAGTTGCCTGGCCCACAGCCCAGGGCCGGAACGGCTGGTCCAGGCCGAACGCTCTTAGGACCTCTATGAACTCCGCCTGAATCATGCGCACCGGCTGGATACTGGCCGCAACCGCCATGAACACTCCTAAAACTGCAAAGTAGGGGGGCAAAGTCCACACCAGGGCCCGGTACCGGGGCCACGGAGTTCTTAGAGCCACGCTGAGGATAACCACCACCACAGCCAGTCCACCTATCACCGCCCACATAGAGTAACCCAGCATTACCGTTACGTAACCACCGAGAGTTACATAGACCAGCACCGCTGCCGTCACCCGGGGCCGCGACTCATACAGCAGACACAATGATAGCAACAAGACCGGCACTACCAGCGCATATTCATAGGTGAAAGTCGCCGCGGCAAAGGTCAGCACCGATAGGAGAAGATACCAGCCTCGCCGTCTGGTCAGATACAGCAGGTAGAGCCAAACAGTGAGGACACTGAAGAGCAGGCCCCACAGCAGATAGATGTAATTGATATCATTTATCAGGGGTACAAACACAGGATGCACAGTGTAGGCAGCGGCCAGTCCCCACGCCACTATATCCTGCACTAACATGCGCAGCACTGCCAATATTAGCCCGGCGATGACCAGGTGCATACCCAGGAGCATTAGGTGCCAGGGCCAGTATATATTATGGGGAATAAGCGGGCTTACCAATGCAAACAGGGCGTAACCCAGTGGCCGGTATTCCCCATATGTGGACACCAAGAATTCGCCGGTAAACACCTTCCCTATTAGTGGCCGACTATTGAGCATGCTGTTGTCCAGCACTGGATCGCGATAGGGATCGGGGGTGTGGTGGAAGAGGGCCTGATTATGCAGGCTGTTGGCGTATGCGGTGATACCAACAACGACTAAAACGACTATGTATATCAACGTCGGCGACAGCCTTCTCATCCTGTCCCTCAACATGAAAAGATAATAGCTCACCGACAAGCACTCCATCAAGCATATTAGCCTCACGGGAGTGCAGGATTTAACAAACGACATCGCAGGCCAACAATAGTATACTGACTCGGTACTGCATTGTCAAGGTTAGCTCGGACCCTGAGTTAGCCACCAGGCACCAGAAGAGATTACCCTGGTGGGAAGCGAATTGACTGGCGTGAGCTGCGCACATTAAAACCCATTGGAGGTCAATCTGGTAAACGAAGTATTAGTCAAGGCATAATTCATCGGTGCGGTATTTCTATGCACCAAGTCAGTTTAAATGTGGCGGGAATTTACACTGCGGCTGGGGATGGCCGCCAGTAACTACGCGTGTGGCTGTGGCCCGCAGATCCCACCTGGCACTACGCGCCTGACAGGTGGGCAAAAGCCGGCGGAACACCACTGATGATTGTGTTTAGTGCATATCCCGGCACGTGCACAGAATCTCAAGGAGATACCGATAATGAAGACAGTAAACGTGGGCCTGATTGGGGGCGGGTTCATGGCCCGCACCGA
>JALGTV010000057.1 GCA_029821215.1 Candidatus Zipacnadia bacterium
GAACCGGGCCGAAGTCTTCCTCAACGGGTGGGGCCTTGGTGGTGGTCGCTTCGCGGTCGCGCTGAGCGGTGCGGCGGCGTTCAGCTTCCTGGCGACTTTCCAGGAACTGCACGCTGCGCGCGTTAATCTCCACTGAATAGCGGCGCTGACCATCCTTGCCTTCCCAGCTTCGCGACTGTACTCGGCCCTCAATGCCCACCAGCGACCCCTTATCCAGATATTGAGCACAGTTCTCGGCCACCTTCCCGAAGGTGACGATATTCAGCCAGTCAGTTTGCTCTTCGCCCTCGGGAGCATCACGGCGCGGGGGCCGATTGACAGCTAACCGAAAATTGGTTACGGCAGTCCCACTGGGGGTATAACGCATCTCGGGGTCATTACCCAGACGGCCCACCAGATTCTGGTTCTTGATCAGGCTCTTCCTCAGGCTCCGCTTCGGCGGATGCCGCCGCGGCCGGTGCGGTTTCTGCTTCTGGCGCTTCACGTTCCTCGGCGCTCTCCGGGGGCGTGAAAATGGCAGCAGGATTGGCGACCACTACCATCCCCCGAATTACTGATTCCATAAGGGCAAATTCGTGTCGGACCTCATTTACCGTCGCTCCGGTGCCCCGGAAGTACATCACCCGATAAATACCTTCGGTATGCCCATTTATCTCGTAAGCCAGTCGGCGGCGGCCGAAAAGCTCGTCACTTTCCACTTCACCGCCAATGCTGGTCACATACTGGTGGACATTGTCTATAGCGTCCTGGAGCTGCTGGTCGGACAGCTCAGGGTC
The DNA here is from genome assembly GCA_029821215.1 of Candidatus Zipacnadia bacterium. GTDB lineage: Bacteria > Armatimonadota > Zipacnadia > Zipacnadales > Zipacnadaceae > JALGTV01. Next base: position 777 of record JALGTV010000057.1, read on the forward strand.
GAGAATATACATTGCCTCGTAAAGGGTCAATTCCGCTGCCATTTATGCGTACAATCCTCCTATGGACTAATGGCTCTGGCCGTCCCAGCAGCCAGAGCAGGATGGGAAGTTTTCCCGATTCTACCAACTGTGACGATTATACCACAGATAACCGTCCAGTGCAACTAACTGGTAAGCCAGGCTGGGGGTGATGCCCGGAAAGATTGTCGGTAGCGGACCACGGAACTACACAATCACCTTGTTAAGTGGATACTCAATAATCCCCTCGGCGCCGGCGGCTTTCAGGCGAGGAATGAGAGTACGAACCAGGTCGGCATCAATGATAGTTTCCACTGCCACCCAATCTCCATTAGCCAGCGGAGAGACGGTAGGGCGCTTCAGGGCGGGCAGTACCGCGATAACCGCATCTAAGTCCTGTTGGGCTACGTTCATCTTTAACCCAACCTTCAACTCGGCATCCAAAGCTCCTTGTAGCAGCAGGGTGATATTCTCAATCTTCTGCCGCTTCCAGGAATCCTCCCAGGCCTGGGGGTTAGCAATGAACTGGGTGGTAGACTCAAACAAAACATCCACGATTCTCAGATTATTGGCGGCCAGGGTAGTGCCGGTTTCGGTGCCTTCAATAATGGCATCCACCAGGCTGGGGCACTTGGCTTCGGTGGCGCCCCAGGAGAACTCGACCTGGGCCTGGACGCCATGGTCGGCCAGATATTTTTGGGTCACTTCCACCAGTTCGGTGGCCACGCGTTTGCCCTGCAGGTCTTGGGGGCCGTTGATGTCAGAATTCTCATGGACGGCCAGCACCCACTTGAAGGGCCGCATGCCCTTTTTAGCGTAGATCAGGTCGGCTACCATTATCACGTTATCCTCCACCCCGCGCTCACGAATCCAGTCCAGCCCCGTCAGCCCACAGTCCAAGATGCCGCTGGCGACATAGGTGGGCATCTCCTGAGCGCGCAGCAGCACACCCCATAGCTCCTCATCATCAAAATCAGGCTTGTACTGGCGCTCATCCACCGACATCGCGAAGCCGGCCTTGATGAACATGGCGATAGTAGCCTCCTGGAGACTACCTTTGGGTAATCCGATGCGCAATTGTCGTTCAGCCACGAGAAATATTCACTCCTTCTAACTGTGTGCCCCACAGATTATAGCATATATTCGGTACCACAGGCATCCTGGCTGTGTTTCTCTATATGGTTCACGGGCTGGAAGCCCGTGCCACTGATAGTAATGCTCAAAGCAAATGAAGTGGTCTACTCCACTGCGTACAGGTCAATAGCGCCCAGCGGCTGGCTCATGACCTCGTCGGCCCACAAGGGGTGACTGAGGGCGGCAGGCTGAGTAAACTCGGCGGCAAATAGATAAAAAGGCAGCGCCATACCCACCGCCCGCAGCCGGTCCAGAGCCACGCCTAATTCATATAGGGCCCCGCTGCTGATGCTTTCGGCCACAATCACATAAGCCATATTGTCGGGCAGGGCCTTCAGCAACGTATGGGCCTCAGCGGTAGACAACATAAACCCAGAGTCCTCGCGCTTGACCTCCACCAGCTCATAGGCTGAGTCCAGCAGTTTTGTGACTCGCTTAATGAGGTCATCGGAGCTACCCACCGCGATTTTAGGTGCCACATAGTCAGGGCCCAGTTGGGGCTCCAGAGCAATAGCGGCGAATAGTTCTTGCTCAGTGGCGACCTGGAAATTGCCCAGGACGAATTCGTCAAAGCTCATCCGATACGCCGCCCGGTGCCGCGAAAGCTGGCCCCTTGCTGCTGGGCCACCGCTATCAATTTAGACTGAGCATCAGGGAATTCCCGTAGCAAGCGCAGAGCGTTGTGGCGGATAGCGGAAAAGCGGATTAGGTACCGGAGGTTCTCGCTGGTTATCTCAAAGGCGCTGTCCAGAAAGTCACAAAAATCCTGCCACTGCTCCAGCCGCTCCTGTAGGAGGTCCAATTCTCGCTCCCGGTCAGCAGGCAGGGTCTGTTGCAGCCACTGGACAACGCTCTTAATAGCCTGCAGGTCCCGGCGCAGCTCGGCTGACCGGCGGCGCAGACCGTCGCGCAGAATTTGCTCCCGCCCCTCCTCTATCAACAGGCCTTTCTGCAGGCGGCGCAGGTCGTGGCTGCCCATCATAGTGCCCTGATGGCAGCATTTGTTGCCGCAGGCACCGCATACTCGGTCTATGATCCTTTCTAATGTCTCTCGCGCCGTCTTGACCGACGCCGATAGTGGGGTCATGCTATTATTCCTCATTTACCTTATATGGCCTTACGAAGTCACTTTTCAATGCCCCACCCCAGCCAGGCTGATCTGACAACCTCAGAAAACCGTTCTCCAGTTGGCCGGCGAAGGTAAAGAAGTCGCTGGGGGCAGCAGTAAAACTGGCCGGCAGTGCTACCGGCAGGGATATGGGAACGGCAGCGGACAGATGGGCGGCGGCCAGAGTGGTCAGCGGACAGCGTCCCTCACGAAACGCCACTCGCATCCCACCCAGTCGGGCCAGGTCGGCTATCTTCACTGCTGCTGTAATCCCGCCACACAAGCGCAGGTCCACCACTATTATGTCAACTGCCTTAGACTGGGACAGTTGGTAAAACTGGGAGATGTCGCGCAGACTGCCGCCATCGGCCAGAGGCAAATCCAGGTGCAGGCGCAGTTGCGCGTATTGTTGCCAATGGCCGGTGGGCAACAGGTCCTCAGCCCAAAAGACCTCAGATTGCTCCAAACTCTGGCCGGCTTGCTGGGCAGTTTGTAGGTCGGGACAGCTTTCTGTGGCCCTGATTACCAGGCGGCGTTGAGAGCCAATTCTTTCGCGGACCTGGTGGACCAATTCAAGCTGGCTTTTGTCGGTTGGATTGATGGTCAGGCCAATGCCGCCGGCGGCGTGGTCAGGGAGCTGCTGGACCCAGCGCAATAACTCGCCGGCAGTTAGGTGCTCGGGCGGAAGCAGGTAGGTATCAATGGGGGAGAAGTGGGCCCCACCCAGAAGGCGAAATACCGGCAACCCGCACGCCTGGGCGGCCAGGTCCCACAAAGCCAAATCAACAGCACTGACCACTCCTATATATTCCTCCCGGGAGACCTTGGCTTCAACAAGTGCCGTAATCATCCGCTCCCCTAACACATCTCGGTCCACAGGGTCGGCCTTCTCCAATACCGGAGCCAATAACTCAAGGGCATCGGTTAGGTGTTGTTCGGAGGGCACGGCGGCCTCGCCGAAACTGGCCTTGGCTTCATCAGTTTGGAGGCCAACTAAGTAACAGGGATCGCCGCCATTCTTCGCTGGTGGGGAGGAAGGAAGCGGGGGGAACTGCAGAGTAAATAAGTTGGTGGCAACTATATTCATGGCAGCTCGCTGATGGCAATATTAGGCCCATCGGTGTAACTGTGTGTCACCCAAGCGCGGCGAGAGTTTGCCGAGTGGTAGTGCTGTTGTCACTACCAAGTTTTGCTGAATAGCTGGCCGGTATTGCTACTCGGCCTGCAAGGTGTAGCCGACACCGGATATGGTGGTCAACAGTTGCGGATTAGCCGGTTCAGGCTCAATCTTGCGGCGCAGTCGGCCAATATGCACATCCAGGCTGCGACTGTCCGGATCCAGTGTGTCCCCCCACACTGCAGCGATGATCTCCTCCCGGGGCACTACTCGCCCCGGATAACGGGCCAGGCAGGCGAGCAAGTCAAATTCCTTGGGCGTCAAATGCAACGGCTCGCCTTGTAGGGTGGCCTGATGACGGGCAATATCAATCTCCAGAGACCCGACGCTAAGCTGTTCGGGTGGCTCGCCCTCGGACACATAATCAGTAGCGCGGCGAATCTGGGCCCGGATATGAGTGACGATCTCCCGGCTGGACAGGGAGGAATCAAGGCATTCGTCAGCCCCCCATCCCAGGACTTGAACCACAGTATCAGCATCAGGCTCCTCGGCCAGGACAATTAGCGGCAAGTTGGTGGTCGCTCGTAGCTGCTCACACAGCTCTTGGGGGGGAGCTTCCGTCGCCTCCAGGCAGACTATAATTGCGTCGAACTCTGCTGATAGCCCGCGCCGTCGGTCAACTGAAGGAGACTGGGCAGCCACAAACTCCATTGCCCCTCCAGTCATACCTGCAGTCTGCAGCCCTCGGGTCGTCTCTTCCGGCCCGAAAACTATCACACGCCACGCCATATAATCTCCCTCCACTGGAACAATACGCCTACATACGCGAGTATATGGTGTTCACTGTCTGGTGTAAAGGCTTTAGTGCCTCCTTAGCCGTTGGCGAACACTTTCCGAGTCCGGTTCGCATTAGGTAGCTCAATCATCCTATTGGTTAGCGTACTTTCAATGCCGGCAAATCCGATCTCATTAACCGCAACCCAGGCGTCATTGGTGCAATGTGGCAGTGGGCCACCATCAAGATAATCGGCTATCTGATCGTAGGCAATCTGGAACACGCTGGCATTGGCCGGCATGTTGTACTGGGATAGGTCAATGGGGTGGCCCTCTTTATCGTACGCCGCCGGTGGGATGTACATACCCGCCTGCACTCTGCCTTCAGTACCAAACACATCTACATAAAAGCTTCCGTGCTCGCCCTCATTACCTATGTGAATGCCCGTGACGCCGTTGGAGAATTCGATGATCATGCCTTCGATGTTTGGTTCAGGTTCATACCCCTGGGGAGCATCGCCTTTCACTCTACCGCGTGCAAAAACAGTTTCTGGGCAGTAACCTGCAAACTGGCATATTAAGTCAGTAACGTGGCTAACGAACGAAAGAAAAGCTCCACTGCCATAACCGACGACGGTTTTCACTTCGCCGATGAGGCCATTATGCACCAGCTCTTGGAGCTGCAGTATATGGGGACACCAGTGGCGCGAGTACGAGACAGTTATTGGGATGTTTTTGGCCTTGGCAGCGGCCACTATTATGTCCATCTCTTCCAACGAACAGGTCGGGGGCTTCTCCAGAAAGATGGCCTTAGGGTGCGCCTGGATGACCTCCATGGTCACCGCGAAGTGAGCCGGGCCCCGAACGCAGACCGCAACGATGTCTATCTGCTCGCTCTCCAGCAATGCCGTAGACGTGCCATAATACCGTATGTCGGGAAAAACTTTTCCCCATACAGTTCGGAATTCATCTCGCGCTGGCTCCGCTATATCCGCAACCGCAACCAACTCGACATTATTACTATATCGTAGGCCGCCCACGTGACAGTATGGTGCCTCTTCTTCGGGCGTACTGTATTGGGCAGCGATATGTCCTAGTCCGATGACTCCTACTTGATACATGTTAGCTTTCCCCTTTGGTTTGGTTCTCAGAAACCTGGCCTGTGGCTGCCCATTCACAGCCGCGGAGCAAGGCCCGTTGGAACCACTTATTCTCAAATGTGATCATGGTGCAGCCTTTGTACTCTGGATCGTTGCCCGGCCAGACGTGCCCCAGAACATGGTGATATACGCGGCCCTGACCGTAGCGTGTTACCACCATCACGGGTTCATCTCTGCCCGTGCCACCGGTGGCCGGATCGGAGTAAGCTGTAGCCAGGACTTGGTAGGGAACATTATGCAAATGAACCAAGCGGTGATACAGCTCATCCCATAGGCGGAAATCAACCAGGTCGCAGGTGATAGGGTGATTATGGTCCGCAATGGTGACCTTGAATTCATGGAATTCACCGTGTCCTGTCCCTTCGCGCCACAGCAGCCCCACCATCTTCTCGAACTCAGTCCAGCCCGGAAAAGCATTGTCAGCCGCATGAAGGATGACCAGTCCCACCCCGCCGGCGACAGCCGCCGTGAAGTTTGCCTGGGCTAATTCACTCCACTCCGGCCCGTTATAATCCATAAAAAACAGGTCATAGTCTGCCATCGCGGCGGCATCTTCAAGTGCGGCTGACGGCATCTCGGTCAGGGTCACCGAAAACTTGCTGCTATGCTCCAGCAAATCTTTGCAAAACGGCGCGGATCTTTGCCAATCGTGATTGTTCGCTCCGGTAAGGAGCAGCGTTCTAATTTTTTGCATTGGCCTTCCTTCCTCTTTGGAATTATTCCATATTGCGGCCAGCTATAACTCTACGTTTGCCGCTCCATGAAGTCTAATACGTCGGATAGTTTAAATCGCCGCTGATTACCGGGAGTCCGAAAGCAGTTAAGCACTCCTCGCTTAGTATAGCGGCGTACGGTAGTGGCGCAGACGCCTATCAGAGCAGCGGTCTCACTGACCGTCAAAGTGGGATCTAACAGCCGCTCAATCAACTCTTCACGCGTCTGTTTAACTCGCCCCTGGCCTGATGTAGAGTCCGAGGCGGATGATGCTACATCCAAGGGCAGCCGCTGTTGGCGGGCCAGAAGTGCCTGTAAGCGGCGCGACTGAGCCTCGTCACCACGCTCGGTGACCTCCGCCACAATCTGCTGGACATCTGCATAGCGCTCGGCAGTGTCGGAAGCCGCGCTCGCCGCTTCGGATGGCTCCGGTGGTAGTTCCTCGGTTGCGGCGGGCGGCTCTTCCTCCGGCTGTGCGGCTTCGGATTCGCCCTTGGCTTTCTTCAGTTGCTCTTCGCGGTATCGCAGCCATTCGTGCATCAGCATAAGATTTGGCCTATCGGCGCAGCCATACGATTAGCACCAGTATTGCGCTGAGTATAATACTAACCAATAGGCAAGTGGCCAGCGGTAGGTAGAAGACAAAGCCTGGTCGCTGAATTACAATGTCGCCGGGCAGCAAGCGACCGCCGCTGCCCAGTTTGCCCACTATCCATAGCAACCGGCGGATAGCAGCAACATCTTGGCAGCGGTTTGTATAGGGTTTAGCGGCATTCCCTGGCACCTATCTGGCCCTATTGCGGACTTAAATCTAATAGTACGTGATATTCCTGTCGGGCCTGCATTCGGCGTTGGTCCGCTGTCTGCCGCAGTTGTTGGTCACCGGTGTCCAGGTACATCTGGGCAGAAAAGGCTGCCTCATAGGCCACCGAATAGAATAGTCGGCGCTGGCTGTGAATGGCCTGCAAGTTGGCGGGCGCTTCCACTTGGGCCGCCGACTGCTTTATCTGATTGATATTGGTGGTGGCCTGTTGTACGGCGATATAGGCTTGTTCGCGGGCAACTTGTTCGTCGCCCTGGATGTAGGCGCTGAAAGTCTCCCATGCCTCATCCAGGGCCTGGCGAGCAGCCCTATCAGCGGCTGCAAATACTTGCTCATATCCCTGGCTGTCAACCTCCGCAGACCCCTCTTCTAACTCGGCTGCTTTCGCATAACAGCCAAAAGCCTCTCCATACTGTCCGACATCAGTGTATAACTCAGCCAGCCGCCGGTAACCTTTGACCTGGGCCGTACTATCATCAAGGGCAATTATGCGCCCGTAGGTAGCCTCAGCTTGCTCCAGCAGATGGCGGCGGTGGTAGGCATCCCCCAGAGCTATCAATAATCGGACCTCGCGCGGGTTGGTCTCCACCGCCTGTTGCAACACTTGGAGGGCGCGGCGGGGCTGATTGTGCGTCTGGTAAAGGTCGGTTAAGCGTAAGTGAGCGAGGGGATGAGTGGGATTAGCCTCAATGGCTTGCTGGTACAGCTCGGCCGCTTTCTGCCATAGACCGCGGTCCAGCTCTATCCTGGCTAAGATTAGTCGGGGCAGATATAGGGTGTCATCCAGAGTTAGTGCCGATTGCAATGCCTGCCGCTCGCTGTCCACATCGTGCAACTGAGCATATACTTGAGCCTTTAACATAAAGATTTGTGCTTTGTTAGCCCCACTGTATAATGCCTCATCGGATAACTCCAGGGCTCGCTGATAGTTGCCGGACCGAAGAGCACGCTGAGCACCAGCCAGCAGATCTGATGCCGGTTGGGTGTCAATAGCTGGCGGGATGGGCTGGGCAATCGCTGTCGGTACGGGAACCAAGAGAAATGGCAGCCCGATCAGCACCCATCGGCTAACAGCTATTCGCCAAGTTGGCTTCGACATGTTTCGATAGCTCGCTGACACGATTGGATGGCACTCTGTTTGACAGAAGTGGTGACTGTATCCTGTTGACTTTCGCGGCGGTACTGCCGCTGGGCCTGCTGGTATTGCTCAATGGCTTGCTGATAATGACCTGCCCGGCGAAGTTCGTCGGCGGCGGCCCGCAATCCATCGCCAGATAACGGCCCGGCAGCGCCCCGAGCCGGCTCATTGACCCGGATGGTGATTTTGCCTGCTGGCTTCTGCGGGGCGACCGGGCCACCCGATGGATGCCCCATCTCGGTGCTGGGGGGGCCAACCACATCTGATGAAGTGTCCCGGGGAGCCTGCAGCGGCCCCTCTCCCTGCGAAATGGTCGGGCTGGGTAGCTCCCACTCGGGAGCCGGCAATGCAGCCGACGATCCCCGGGAGGCTTGCCCGGCGGCGGACGTCGGCTGCTGCGAGTCGGACGGTTGGGGACCAATGGGCACCGGCTTGAAGGGATTGATAGCCGACTCCAATGAGACCTTGCCGCCTCCGCTCTGGAGCATGTATTCAGAATACTGGGCTTGCTGGCGGGCTAAAGTAGCGGCCTGATGCTGCGAATGGCGGGCGGCCGGGTCGCCCGGTCGGATTTGCTCGGCCTGGCGGAAGGCTGCCCCTGCCTCCTCATAGCGCTGCTCGGCCAGCAGAGCCTGGCCGCGTTGCATGGCTGCCTGATAAGCGTGTTGCTGTTCAGCGGCTCCCCGCGCCTTCCGCACCTGGATTAGTGCCGCCGTTACCCCCACCAGTACCAGGAAGGCTACGGCAATCCCCAGCACCAGCGGAGCGGCCCGCGCCAGGTGCTCGATCCGGGGCCGTGCGGCTTGTGCCGCCCGGTCCTGTTCAGCTATCTGCTCCTCCAACAGGGTAATCTTCTCTCGCTGGGCGCTGCGCTCTGGTGCCAGAGATAATGCCTGCCGGTAGGCATCAAGGGCCAGGTGCAGATTGTCCTGCTCTTCATGGGCCATCCCCAATAATACATAAACATCAGCGGTTGGAGGGCCCTGGCGGATAATCTGCTGGCACAAATCAACCGCCTCCCCACTACGACCTTCGCTGAGCAAGCCGGTAGCTTGGTGGAGAAGTGCATCGGTGTCTACCGAACTGACCGGCTCAATCTGAGCGGTATCATCATTATCAGACTGGTCTGTGTCCACCGGTGTCATTGCCTTTTCCCCTGGGGCACCCAACTGATGTTGAAGTTTGTGGCCTTTTAGCTGCTATTATTGGACAGTCTCCACTTTGAATTCTATTATATCAGCCACTGTGTGTCAAGATAGTTGTCGCCCAAGCAGTTGCCGGGACCACTCGTCAGTACCCAGTGGCTATCGCCGCTACCGCCCATTGGGTGGGTTTTTTACCCGGATAGGTCCCGAGACGCTTGACTTTATATGGATAGTATATTACAATATGTCGCATATAAGCCACAATTCAGCAAATGAACGGCCCAGGCCGCGCACACTTACTTGGTGGAAGCGGGTCCATTCTGCTGACGCCACAAAGAGGTTGTACGTGTTGCACCAACAAATCGCAGTCAAGTACACGGAGGGAAATACCATGTCAACACTGCGTAGTATTTGGTGGTCGTCGGTAGCTTTTATCGGCCTGGTGAGCTTCATATTAATGGCGGTAACCCCAGCGGCACTGCTAGGGGCACCCTTAGTAGCAATCACCAAGCCGGAGCATGGAGCGGTAGTTCACGGCCAGACGTGGATTGAGGTGGCATACCGCAGCGATACCGACCAGCCCATTACCGCCCTCGAGCTATATGTAGATGAGACGCTGGTTCGGTATGAGGGGCTGAGTATTCCTAAGCGGGAAGGCAAGCGGGCGTTCTCCTGGGACTTCAGCTTCGCAGTGGCTACCACTCACACGATCAAGGCAAAAGCGATTGACGCTGAAGGCAATGAAGGTAGCGCTTCCATTGTGGTGGAGGTAAAAAAGGTCTTCACTGAGGCTCCGGATCAGATCCCTCCGGTGGTCAACATCTTCTATCCGGCTCAGGGCGCCGAACTATCAGGCGAGGTTGAGATTAAGGCCAACGCCACCGATAATGTCGGCGTGACCACTGTATTCTTTTATGTTGACGGCACCTTCAAGGCTATGATAATGCATGCGCCCCCGTATGCCACCACGTGGGATACCACCAAAGTTGCCGATGGGCCGCATGTACTGCAGGCTGAGGCCTGGGATAAGGCGGAGAACCGGGCCGAGTCGGCCGAGGTGACGGTGATCGTCCAGAATCGGTCTATGAGCACCGCGGTCGCCGGCAGTGGCCGAACAGTAGCCAGCCAATCAGCTCCCGGGCCAGCAGTGGCCACGCCGGTGCCGGGAACTGCCACTGAGGCCGTTACTGCTGGTACTGTGACCGAGCGGCAATTTGGAACACCAGCACCGCCCACCCCGAAGCCAGCGTCCGCGGAGAGCACTGAAACCGAGGTTAGCGAGACACATAGGGTGGCAGCCTTGCCACCGCATCTGCGCCAGTTGCCGAGTGCGCGGAGTACCGAACCACCAAGAATACGTCCGTCGGCTGCCCCCGGAAGGGTGCTTCTCGGCTCACCGCCGGTTATTTCCCCTGAGCCAAGGCCAATAGCCAGCGATATAGTCCCGCAAATCCCGGCAGCGGCTACTGCCATGGATGCTCAGCCGCCGGCAGAGTGGCTGACAGCGTCGGCCTGGTCCGGGGAGTTCTGGCCTGCAGTGAAGGCGATGAGCCACAGCACGCGGCCCAGCGACGAGATGGTTGGTATCGGGCCGGCACCGGCTACTACCATGGATGCTCAGCCGCCGGCAGAGTGGCTGACAGCGTCCGTCTGGTCCGGGGAGTTCTGGCCTGCAGTGAAGGCGATGAGCCACAGCACGCGGCCCAGCGACGAGATGGTTAGCACTGGGCCGGCACCGGCCATTGCCAGCTTGCAGCGGGTCGTGCCGCCGGCAACAACGGATAGCGGACCCAGTATGTGGGTGGCTACATCTACAGAAATGCTGACGGTAGCCGCTCGACCAGGCGTAAGCACCTTGACCGTCGCTGCCGGCATGCGGGATACCATCCCGGCCACCAGCTCTATTTCCTGGCCGGTGTCAGTGGCCGGCGAGGGTGTTACTGAACTGGCGCCCAGCGCCACCACAGCCACCGAGTACCAAGTGGTCATGATCCCGCGACCTGAAGGCCGAGTCTGGCCCAGCGCCGAGAGAACCACAACGCCACCCGAGGTACCCGCCATACCGGCGGCTGTGGCGGCAGTTAAGGATATTCAGGTGGTCTTTGATGGAGAGATGCTCGAGTTGCGGGCTGCTCCGGAAGCTAAGCAGAACATCTCCATAGCACCGCTGCGGGAGATCTTCGAGCACACTGATGGGGTCCTGTACTGGTTCCCAGTGGAGAAGAAAGTGCGCGCCGTCAGCGATGATGTTGATCTGAGACTGCAAATCGGCAATCCGCAGGTGCGCGTTAACGACCAAACCCAGACACTGGTACTGGCTCCGTATATCAAGCGGGGACGGACCATGGTTCCCTTACAATTCCTGGCTGACACACTGGATGTCACCATTCAATTCAATCCCACCACCGGGCAAATCGTGATCAGTAGCAATCGGCTCTGAGGGGGCCAGCCCAGGCCGGACAACCCTTAGATAATGACGGGGCAGTCCTTACTTGGTGGTAAGGACTGCCTTCTGATATACTAATGCAAAAGCCCAGAGGAGGGTCAATGCAAGCCTATGGCTGATGCTAAACTGTTGTTGGGCGGGACGCAAACCATTAACGAACAGGGGCACTTGACCATCGGTGGCTGCGACGCAGTTGAATTGGCAGCCGAATTTGGTACACCTCTTTATGTCATTGACGAACAGCACCTGCGGGACAACGCTCGTCAGTATCGGTCCTGTTTCCAGTCGCGGCTACCGAAAGTGGAAATAGCCTTCGCTGCCAAGGCGTTAATGAATACTGCTATGTGCCGGATCATGGAGCAGGAGGGGCTGAGTCTGGAGGTGTGCAGCGCCGGGGAGTTGTACACGGCTCAGGTGGCCGAATTCCCCGTCGGCCGGATACTGCTTCATGGTAACTTCAAGTCGGATCTGGAGTTGCAAATGGCGGTTGAGGGTCAGGTAAGCCGGGTTGTCGTTGACAGCCTGTCTGAGCTGCACCGGCTCTCGGCATTGGCTGCCGACTCATCGGCCCTCGTTGATATTCTCATTCGCGTCGCTCCCGGCATCAAAACTCACACTCACACCTACATCCAGACGGGACAGGTGGACAGCAAGTTTGGTCTGGGGATAGCCTCCGGGGCAGCTACCGAAGCAGTCAAGCTATCCCTGGAATTGCCGGGCGTGAACTTGGTGGGCCTGGACTGTCACATTGGCTCCCAGCTCTTTGCTTTGGACTGCTACGGCCGGACGGTGGACTTGATGGTTGAATTGCTGGCCCAGATTCGCGGCGAATATGGGGTAACCCTGGAACAGCTAAATCTGGGAGGCGGACTGGGCATTGCTTATACCTCCGAAGATGCCCCTCCGCCCATTGAGGAGCTGGCGAAGGTAATCTGCCCGGCGCTGCGCGAGGCGGCCGAGCAGTATGACTATCCGCTGCCGAGGCTAATCCTGGAGCCGGGCCGGTCAATAGTCGGACCGGCTGGTACGACGCTGTATACAGTAGGACCGCTCAAGGAGATTCCCGGAGTACGCACATATGTGGCCGTTGATGGCGGGCTTTCGGACAATCCGCGTCCCGCGCTGTATGATGCAGAGTATACGGCATTGGTGGCTAATAAGGCTGACCAGGAGCGCTATGTGCCAGTCAGGGTTGCTGGCAGGCACTGCGAGGCCGATACCCTTATAGACGAAATCGGCCTGCCTCCAGTAGAGGAGGGGGATATCCTGGCCATCTTCTCCACCGGGGCGTATCACTACTCTATGGCCTCCAACTATAACCGCTTCCCCCGGCCGGCGATGGTGCTGGTCAACAATGGGCAGGCTGATATAATTACCCAGCGTGAGAGCCTGCCGGATGTGATAAGCCACGATGTAATCCCCCCACGGCTGCAATAGCAACGGTTCGTCTCCACGGCACTTACTCTCTATCAGCAGATGAGGCGAGTGGGTGTGCCGGTGCAACTGATTGCCCTTGAAGATGGTGGCCATGGGTTGCAGGGCGCCAATGGTGAGACCAGCAGGCAAGCTGATGAGGTAAGCGCGGGTGAGAAAGTTGTCTGGCCAGTGAACAGGACCGTGCGCCTGAGCGTCTTCATATATGGGGTTCAACAGCCGGGTAGAGTTGGTAAGTGGGCAACGGGATACGGGGAAATTAAGAAATTTTGGGAAAATTCCGATAAAGCACTTGACAAGGGTTTGTAAGAGTGGTATAATAATACACTGCACGACAGAGTAGGTAGCGATCCTTGACAACTAAATAGCGCGCAGAATGAGCTCAACTACTTGTGATTGGCTTGCCCTCCAACCTGGGTCATTGGCCCAGGCACGGAGATTAGTTTTTTGATGGCGAGTTTGATCCTGGCTCAGGACGAACGCTGGCGGCGTGCTTAATGAATGCGAGTCGAGCGAGAACCAGACTGATGAAACCTTCGGGAAGATTCGGTCTGGGGAGAGCGGCAAACGGGTGAGTAACACGTGGGTAACCTGCCCCTCAGACGGGGATAACCCGCCGAAAGGCGGACTAATACCCGATGGTGATGTACGGGCTACGGCCAGTATATCTAAAGGTTCCGGCGCTGAGGGAGGGGCCCGCGGCCGATTAGCTTGTTGGTAGGGTAACGGCCTACCAAGGCGACGATCGGTAGCCGGTCTGAGAGGATGGCCGGCCACACTGGGACTGAGACATGGTCCAGACTCCTACGGGAGTTAGCATCAGGGAATCTTGCGCAATGGGCGAAAGCCTGACGCAGCGACGCCGCGTGGGTGATGAAGGCCTGCGGGGACGGTACCTCCAAAGGAAGCCCCGGCTAATTACGTGCCAGCAGCCGCGGTAATACGTAAGGGGCTAGCGTTGTCCGGAATTACTGGGCGTATAGAGCACGTAGGCGGCTGGATAAGCGATAGGTGAAAGCCCTCAGCTCAACTGAGGAATGGCTTGTCGAACTGTCTGGCTAGAGCACGGGAGAGGGCGCTGGAATTCCTGGTGTAGCGGTGGAATGCGTATATATCAGGAAGAACACCAGTGGCGAAGGCTGGCGCCTGGAACGTTGCTGACGCTGAGGTGCGAAAGCCAGGGGAGCGAACGGGATTAGATACCCCGGTAGTCCTGGCCGTAAACGATGGACACTAGGTGTTGGAGGCTCGACCCCTTCAGTGCTGTTAAGCTAACGCGTTAAGTGTCCCGCCTGGGGAGTACGGTCGCAAGGCTGAAACTCAAAGGAATTGACGGGGGCCCGCACAAGCGGTGGAGCATGT
>JALGTV010000304.1 GCA_029821215.1 Candidatus Zipacnadia bacterium
AAGGTAGTGGAAGCGACCCGCATTGCTCAAGCCAATGCCCCTGACCTGCTCATAGACGGTGAGTTGCAGGCCGATGCCGCCCTGCTGCCGGAAGTGGCGGCATCCAAAGACCCGGAGGGGAAACTGAGCGGGCGCGCCAATGTGTTGATATTTCCTGACCTGGATGCCGGTAACATTGGCTATAAATTAGTGCGTTATCTGGGCGGAGGAGAGGCCTACGGGCCACTGGTGCAGGGGTTAGCCCGGGCAGGAATGGACCTGTCGCGGGCTGCCACCGTGGAGGAGATCGTCAATGTCATCGCAGTGGCCGCTCTGCGGGCTACGGCCCTGGAAAATGAAGAACTGTGACGCCGGCAGCGCTCACCCACCACGCCTAAGCCAAAACATAACCGCTATCATTGCCGCACCTCTCTACTTAAAAGCAACGAGGGAATAATAACACTCAGCACGGTGGCTGACAAGATGCCGGGCCATTGGCTAAAAGATATAAACCGGAGTTCCCACTTTGACCAGCTCATACAGGATACGAGCGTCAGCGCGGTGCTGACGGATGCAGCCATGAGATGCCGGCTGGCCCAGGCGATAGTAAAGATTAGAGGAAGTGGCGTGGATGCCATGACTGCCCGAAGAAGTTATAGAAGTTATTTGCAGCCAGTAGCGCATCGTCACGTCATACCGGCGGCTGCGAGGGGCGTAGGATTTGCGGAATACCTGCCCCATAGCGCCCTGCCGGGAACTGTAGTCGCCTGGCTTCATCGTCGGCGTGCTGTAGGGCCACCGGGCGGTTGAGATAATATGCATTCGCTCAATATGGCCATCTTTATAGTAGTACAGGCGCTGCTTACGCTTGATAATGGCAATACAGGTATCCGGCAGGCCGACTAACTCGCGAGGACGAAACCGCACCGTCCGCTCGAACGAGGCTACCGGCTCGCCATTGGCGTCAAAGCCGGCAATGCGCAGCCGCAGACCGCGAGCATCAATCCAGGGAACCGTCCATTGAAAAGAGTTGGTACGGGCGAGCCTATTGGCGATAACTTCCCCGAAGTTGCCCCGAGACCGCCCGCCCAGTGGGCACCGACCTCCATAGTAGTACAGGCGGGTCCAGCGGACAGGCCCGGTAGGCTCCCAGGCTATGGTGACCTGGTTTCCCTCAACCCACTCTTCGCCAATGCCGGGCGAGATGAGCCGAATTGAGGGCGCCGCCGGCAAGCTGCGAGCCGCCTGGACCCCACAGCCAATATCACTGCCGGCCGGGGTAGGATATGGGATTGCGTTCTCAGGTGTGCTGGCTACCGGGGATGCTGACCAAAACGCAACTACGGCCGCCCCGGCCCCTGCGTAGATGATAGTGGCCAAGATGCCGCCAAGGGTGTGCGGTTGGCGGGTAGATGCTCTCTTGGATCTGCGTGACCACATTGCCTCTGGCGGTGAGTGTCACCCTGGAGTTAGCCTGATTGCAGTTTAATCTCGCGCATCTTAGGCTGGCGTTGCAACCCTATCGCACGACGTTCTTCCAGGCCCTTGTCACGGAAGAACCCTTTTTGGTCTAAAGCAAGGGCCCGGGTGTATAGTTCTGAATAGTCAGAGACATTCTTGATTCTAAGGTCCTGGTGGTGAAATAGCACGTAACCCAGTTGCGCGGCATAGGGAGTTTCGTCAAAGCGAGAATCAGCGGCCCGCAGAATCATATCACGGGCAGCCGCCCGCCCTGGCGACGAGACCGGACTGGCACACCATTCATAGGGGTAATTATTGCTCAGATATCTTCCCAAAGTCAACATCATCCGCAGAAAGCGTCTCTCCATGGGTGTGTGTCGCGCGACTATCCAGTATCTATACCCACATATGAATTTCCGGTAAACCTGCTCCGCGGTTTGCCGCACAGGGTCAGTGATTTGCAGCATGCGAATTAACTGGGCATTGCGCTGCTCCATTTCCCGTACCATGTCCTCTACTTGAGTGCTAACTCGCTGATTTCTAATTCGTTGGGCAGTAGTCCGTGTCATCACATTTCCTCTTCTTAGGAAAGAGCTTAGTAATAATTATTTCTTAATCAGTGGATCAAAGACCTTCCGAGGACGGATAGCCGACTGCGCGCATCGCCAGCAGACAAGCAGCCGCAGCGTAAATGCCTATGCCCACCAGCATCACTATACTGAACCCAAACAGCTTCGCCAATATCATCGCCGCT
>JALGTV010000058.1 GCA_029821215.1 Candidatus Zipacnadia bacterium
GCAACCCCGCTGGGATGGGCGCAGGTTGAGAACCTGCGCTACGCGGGAGGGGGTACTTGTCTGTCGAAGCTGCTTTGGCCGCAAAGGCGAAAGGGACACTTTGGCAACACTAATCGGGGCACCCTTCGACAGGCTCAGGGCAGGGCGGATGCCCCTCCTACAGGTTTTGTAACAGTCTCAGGACAGTGGTCAATCTCAGGTATTTGTCAGTCAAGCGGGCCAACAATCTCTTCCAGTTCGCCAGGATCAATAGGGCCCGGGCGGAGCAGGCGGGGAGGCGAAGTGGTAACGTCTATCACTGTGGAGGGAACGCCGCCGGGGCAAGGAGGCGCGGCAATCCGCAGAGGTCAAGGCTGTCAGCGAACAGGTCGGCGACCTGTTCGGCTCTGGTAAGGGCTGGTTGGCCGGAGAGGTTAGCGCTGGTCACCGCGACGGGGAAATCGCAGGCAGCTAATATCGCCTGGACCAGCGGATAGTCAGGCACCCGCACGGCGACGGTGGGCTGACCAGCAGTCACCAGGTCGGGGATTTGCGGCGACTTGAGCACCACAATAGTCAGTGGCCCCGGCCAGAAGTGCCTGGCGAGCTTCTCAGCTACCTGCGGCACCTGCCGGGCGAGGTTAGTCAGGTCGGCGCTGCTGGCGGCCAGCAAGGGCAAGGGGGCGCTGCGGGGACGACGCTTCACCTGGAATATGCGAAGGACCGCGCTCTCGGTGACGGCGCTGGCGGCCAGACCATATACGGTATCGGTGGGCATGGCTACCAGCCCGCCCTGCTCCAGGATGTGAACTGCGCGGGCTACTATTTGGTGCTCAGGGCAGGTTCTGGTATCAATTACTTCAGCCATTATGCTAAGTGAGACTGTTGCACAAGGTAATTACGGACTGCTTGTCAGAGTAAAATGGGCAAAGTTAGCCAGTTAAAGCGCTGCGCATATCAGGGCACCCTGCGACAGGTTCAGGGCAGGCCCTTCGGCAAGCTCAGGACAGGGAGGATGCCCCTTGAATGTTGTTTATCGCGTAGGTGGGGTTCTCTCCTTCGGCAGGCTCAGGACGGTGAGCTTGCCGAACCGCAACCCCGCTTGGATTGGCGCAGGTTGAGAACCTGCCTTCGCGGGTCGAAGCCCGCTACGGCGGGCGAAGGCCTGCGCTACGCGAGAGGAGGAGAAAGGCACTTTGGCAACACCAATCGGGGCAGGGATGTCCCTCCTACAGGTTTTGCAACAGTCTCTAAGTATGTGTTTGGTCGAGATAGGCCAGTACCACCCGGGATATGCCGGCCAGATCAGGGCAAACTTCTATTTCGGTCGGGTTCAGGTGCTCAGATACCAGCCGGGTTACCGCCCCCGCCTGACCGATGCCAATCTCAGTAGCCAATAGCCGTAGCCGAGGTAGCTGCCGACATTGGGGCAGAAAGTGGGCATAAAAGTCCAGGCCCTGGTGTCCACCATCCAACGCCGGCCGGGGCTCGAAATCACGTACCTCAGGCTGCAGATCATCAAAGAGATTGGTGGCGACGTACGGGGGGTTAGTCACTATTACTTCCACCTCGGCCAACACCCCCATCTTAGCCAAAGGGTCTAAGTAGGGGCCACACAAAAGTTCTATGCGGTTGGGAGCAGAGTGTAGCCGAGCATTTTCTGCTGTTAGCTTTAGTGCCTCGTCCGATATGTCGGTAGCATAGATGGGGGCTGCGGGTAGCATAGTAGCCAAACTGATAGCGATTACTCCAGCGCCAGTGCCGATGTCAGCAATAGCCGCGTGGGGGCAGTGGTGCTGGCAATAGGTAGTGACTGCCTCAACCAGCAGCTCGGTTTCGGGGCGGGGTACCATAGCCCGCCGGTCACAGGCGAAGAGCCGGCCAAAGAAGTCAACCTTCCCAGTGATGTACTGCAGCGGCTCGCGCTGGCATCTGCGCTGCAGGTATTGCTGGAAGCGGTCCCGCTGGTCGGCACTAACGGGATCATGGAGCATAAGGGGGATTTGGTTGTGCTCTACGGGTAGGGCCAAAGCTAACAGGCAGGCAGCATCAAATCGGGGGCTGTCTACGCCGGCTGCCACCAGGCAGGATGTACCTTCCTGCAATAAGTCCATAACCCGGGTAACCGCAGTCACGACTGGGTCAGCTCCTGCAAGCGCTGCTGTTGTTCGTGTTGACGGAGGGCCTCAAGAAGCTGGTCAATTTGGCCGTTCATAAGCGCGGGTAGATTGTGCAGGGTCAAGCCGATGCGGTGGTCGGTGAGGCGGTCCTGCGGGAAATTGTAGGTGCGGATCTTCTCGCTGCGGTCGCCACTTTTGACCTGGGCACGGCGCTGGGCAGCAATCTGTTCCTGTTGGAGCTGTTGCTCGCGTTCGTACAGACGGGCCCGCAGCAAACGCATAGCTCTTTCGCGGTTCTGGCGCTGGGAACGCTGGTCGGAACAGGTGACGGAAATGGTAGTGGGCAGGTGGGTAATGCGGACTGCGGTTTCGTTTTTCTGCATGTGCTGGCCGCCGGGACCACCCGCCCGGAAGACCTCAAGGTTCAGGTCATTAGGATCAATGTCAATGTCAATCTCTTGGACTTCAGGGAGGACAGCTACAGTGGCTGCCGAAGTGTGCAGCCGGCCTTGGGATTCAGTCTCCGGCACGCGCTGGACGCGGTGCACGCCACTTTCATGCTTCAGTACCCCATAAGCACCGTCTCCCTCAGCAGTGAATATGATCTCTTTGAACCCGCCCATATCCGAAGGACTTTGATGCATGACATCTACATTCCAGCCACGGCTCTGGGCCAGACGAGTGTACATAGTGAATAAGTCGGCGGCAAACAAGGCTGCCTCCTCACCCCCAGTCCCGGCCCGAATCTCAACAATCGCGTTCTTCTGGTCAGCGGGATCAGTAGGCAGCAGAGCCTCCAGCAGGTGGTGTTGGAGTTGCTCCATGCGAGCGTTGGCCTCAGCCTGTTCGGACTGGAGGAACTGGCGCATCTGTTCATCCTCATCCTCCACCTCAGTTAGCAAAGTCGCTGCTTCCTGCGCCTGATTGCGGGCCTCTTGGTATTGGCGATAAACTTCCAGCGCCGACTGCAGTTGCGAGTGACGCACCGATAGCTGGCGGAGGCGCTGCGAATCGCTAATTACCTCCGGGTCAGTCAACTGCTTCTCAATATCCTCAAATTCCTGCCGCAATTTTTCAAAGCTGTCTTCCCAGTCCATGGTCATCGGCCTCTATGGGAATAGGTTCCGCATCGGCGGTTACTAATTGGGCGGGCGGCATATCCGCGGGCAGTGGCACTTCCGGGGCTACCGCAGCCAAGGCATATATCGCGGCCTCTACTTGTTGCCGGTTAGGCTGCCGCGTGGTCAGCATCTGCAACAGTAGTCCAGGGCCAGCCAATACCCGGGCCAGCATAGAGCTGCGATGGCGGCCAGCATAGCGCAATATTTCATAGGAAATCGCAGCGATGGGAGGGAGCACCGCCAGCCGCAGCAGCAAACGCAGCCATAGAGTAGGCCACCCCAAGAAGCAATTGATGACTATCTTGACCACAATGACCAGCAGAATGAAGGCGGTGCCGCACCGCGGGTGCAGCGGGCTGAAAGTCACACAATTCTCCGGTGTAACCGCCTGCCCGGATTCAAAGCAGTTGATAGTAGCATGCTCGGCCCCGTGATATTCAAATACCCGCCGTACATAGGGCATAACCGATATAGCCAGAATATAGCCGACCACTACCAGCAGGCGGACCAGGCCTTCAATGGTATTTTTGGCAATAGTGCCCATTTGGTCAGTGCCGGGCACCAGACTCACTACCCAGGTGGGCAGCAGTGCAAATAGCCCCAATCCCAGCGCTATCCCTGCCACCATAGTCAGCCCCATCCATACCCGACTCAGACCACTTACTCCCGCGGGCTGGGGGGCAGCGCCCTCGGCGGCGGCCATCTGTTGCTCTTCGCGAACGGCGACCTGAGCCGAGAATTGCAGCGCCTTCATCCCCAATGACAGGGCCTCAATCAGGGCATAGTTACCTCGTATCAGAGGCCAGCGGTGCCAGCCCTGCTGGCGGCCTGCATATCCGGCCAGGGGCTCGGAGAGCAGGTAGACCTGTCCGTCCTGGCGGCGCACCCCCACCGCATAGCGGTCGGTGCCTCGCATCATTACCCCTTCAATTACTGCCTGGCCGCCGTAATAATGCTCGTCTTGGTTGGTGTCCATTTGCGCCGTCCTACTAATGGCAAGCCCAGGCTGACAAAGCCTGGGCACCACTGGTAATGACCAATTGAACCTGGCTACTGCTCGACTTCTGCGGCCTCCTGCTCGCCGGCCTCAGCCTGTTGTTCGCTGCCGATGCCGCTGTCCTTGTACTTCTCCTGCAGGCCATATTTCTTGATAAACCGCTCCACCCGGCCCTCAGTGTCCACGATTTTCTGTGTGCCGGTGAAGAACGGATGACATTTGCTGCAGATTTCCAGGCGGATCTCAGGCTTAGTAGCCCGGGTCGTAAAAGTCTCGCCGCAGGTACAGGTTACTGTGCACTCCATATATTCGGGATGAATATCAGTCTTCATGCTTTCTTCTCCTCGTAGTAGTTGCTTCCCACCTCGCAATTATACACTAATAGTATAGCATATTGGGGCGATGGTGGCAAGGAATCTGAGGATAGCACATTTAAACCTTGACTTGTTCCCCCCCCCGCTGTTATAATCCAAGGAGATTTCTCCAAGAGCCTGAGATTGGATTTATGATCCAGGCGGATATGTCCTTCAGGGAGATGATGAACTATATGGGTCAAGTCCGGATAGGCATAGTAGGCGTCGGCAGCAATGGCCGCGCCTTCATCGACTGCTATCAAAAGAACGAGAAGGCACGACTGGTTGCTGTCTGTGATACAGACGAGGGTCGCTTGCAGGCCGTTGCCAATGAGACATCGGTACAGCGGGCAACTACCGATTTCAACGAGTTGGTGACCTACCCCGATATCGATGCAGTTTCGGTGCATACCGCCGATGCCTTCCACGCACCCATCACTATTGCGGCACTGCGTCATGGCAAACACGTGTTCGTGGAAAAGCCACTGGCGACCAAACTTGAGGACTGCTACGACATCATTGATGTGAGCGACTCTACCGGACTGAAGGTCCAAGTCGGGCTGGTGCTGAGATTCGACCCCTTTTTCCGGGGGATTAAGCAGATGGTGGAGGCCGGGGAATTGGGGCAGGTCTTCTACGCCGAGGCTGACTACATCTGCAATTATTTGTTCCAGCAAGACATCCGGGAGGCAATTCGGAGCACTTACGATATTGCCTTTGTTAATGCGGGCACCCATGTGTTTGATCTACTGCGTTGGTATCTCGGTGAACCAGTGGAGGTCCAGGCCTATGGTAACCGGGGCATGTCTAATTGGCCGCAGCCGGAGCTGAAGGATGACCTGGTTTGTGCTATCTACAAATTCGCAAGCGGCGCAGTGGTCAAGGTAGCAGCAACGTGGGCAGCCACCTGCCAACTGGCTGGCATGGAGATGTGCTACAATCTGTCGCTGTTTGGCAGCAAGGCCAGCATTGTGCGTGATAGGATTGCCCGAGTCGAAACCGGAGGCGAGTTTGAGCCCTTGCCCTTGGGTAGGATTAGCGGCCATCCCTGCGATGGGGAAGTAGACGCCTTTCTGGATGCAATCATTGAAGATAAGCAACCAGTCGTGGACGCGCGGGAGGGCGGAAATACTAGCATTGGGATCCTGGCCGCTATGGAAGCACTGCATCAGGGCAAGCCTGTCAATATAAAGACGCGGTAAAAGCACGGCAACAGTCAGTTTTGAGGTCTAGGCGAACTGGTGGGAGACGAAGAGGTCACTGCACAGCCGAAGTGCCTAAAGTCACGTATGGCTTGAGCAACTCAAAAGTTCGCGGGCCGATGCCTTCAATCAGCATCAATTCCTCAATGCGCCGGAAGGGGCCGTAGCGAGCACGATAGGCCACGATCCGCCGCGCGATGACTGGCCCGATTCCGGGGACCCGCTCCAGGTCCTGTTGGGTGGCGGTGTTCAGGTTTACCAGTACAACTTGGCGCGATGGTGGCAGACCGCTATCCGCAGGCTGGGCAGGACGCTGAGTGGTGCGGGGAGCGGTGGGCTGAGCTGGTGGGGGGCTGGCCGCAGGAACAGGCTGGGATGGCGGTGGAGCAGAGGCTGGCTGAGGGGCAGAGGGTTCAGCAGGTATAGTCGGCACTACCACTTTCTGCCCATCCTCAAGTACTGCCGCCAGATTTACCTCCTCCTGGTCAGCCTGGCCAGTAAAGCCTCCGGCCTGCTGGATAGCCTCGTAGACCCGGGCTCCGGCCTGAAGCTGATACAGTCCGGGACGGTTCACCGCTCCGCCGACCTGCACCATTATGTAAGTAACCTGTTGGATAGGAGAGGGAGGCTGATAGATGTTGGTAGGCAGCGGCGAAGGTGCACTACTACGGGCGACGAAGATATACGCGCCACTGCCCCCCAGAGTGACTATTGCCAGGGCCAGAATTACCTTTTGAATAGTCGTCAGTTCCAGCAACGCTCTGCCGCCTCCCGGCGCGAGCAGTGATCATTGGGCGACAATATTTATCAGCTTCCCCGGGACAGGAATTATCTTCTGAATATCCTTATCCTGGATATGGCGCTGCACCGCCTCCGAAGCCAGGGCCAGTTCCTGCGCGATGGCCATATCTGTTCCCGCCGGCACTTGCAACTTATCGCGAACCTTGCCATTGACCTGTACTACGATGGTTATTTGCTCTTCGGCGGCCATTTGCTCGTCGGCCAGCGGCCACTGTTGCTCAAAAGTTGTATCTGGCAGGCCCAAGCGCTCCCATAGTTCGTCGGCAATATGGGGAGCCAGCGGTGAAAGCAGCACCAGCAATGTCTGGATACTCTCACTGAATACCGCACATCCGGTAATGTCGTCATCTTGAACTTCCTGGGCAAAAGGCAACAGCTCATTAGTCAGTTCCATCAAGGCACTGACAGTGGTATTCAGCCCCATCTGCTCAATATCCTGGGTCACCGCCATAATCGTTTGGTGAGTTTTGCGACGTATGGCCCGCTGCTGGTCATTTAGGCTATTGGCCAGCATGGTGGGACGGGCGTCCCGCCCGTCAGCACTAGTTGTCAGGCGAGACGCCTGACCTACTAAATGCGCAGGCCAATCAGCCCTAAACTTCGCCTGGTTCTCAGTCGCCAGCCGCCATACCCGCTGGAGGAACCGGTGGGCCCCTTCCACGCCCTGGTCACTCCACTCCGCGTCCTGGTCGGGCGGCCCGACGAACAGGATAAACACCCGCCCCGTATCAGTGCCATAGTGCTGATTTATCTCGTCAGGAGTCACCACGTTGCCCTTGGACTTGCTCATCTTGGCGCCGTCTTTGTATATCATTCCCTGGGTAAATAGCTCCGAGAATGGTTCGGGAAAACTCACATAACCCAGATCGTAGAGGACCTTGGTGATGAACCGGGCATATAG
>JALGTV010000059.1 GCA_029821215.1 Candidatus Zipacnadia bacterium
GGCCTGTCTCTGTCGGTATATTAAATAACCACTGACCAGAGGAATCAGAAAGCCATGGCCATAATAATCACTGTTCCACCACCGCTCTACCATCCACACCAATAGTTGCCAGTAAGCCGCCACCACCACGACAATGACAGCTACCAGCACCCACTGGGCCGGCCCGCCGGCCGTATCGGTTTGTTCTTTGTCTACATCTACAGGCTGCCCGGTGAATTCATTCACAGTCGGGGGCACCACATTCAATATTATTTAGCCCGACGTTTACGTTTATATCTGTGGTCGCTGTCATACAACGGCGCAGAAATGACACCAGTGCGCATCAAGTAGATGACCACTCCCACACCCGCTCCCACCAGAGCCACCCCTGCTATCACTGCCAGACTCCCCCCCCACTGCACGATCCCTTCACCAAGCTTGGCCAGACTTTGTTGGATGGTGTGAAGAGCCAAGCCCATTCGCTCCAGCAATGAAGCAGGCATTGTTTGCTTAGAGGGCAGGCTGCGCTGCGCCAGCCCGGTAATAATTAGATGCAGTAGGCCCGTGCCTATTAGGGCCACCAGAGCGCCCAAACCGGCGAAGCGGGCCATTTGTTGATAGCTCAGCTTTTGCTGGCGTGATTTGCGGCGCACCCGGTGGCTATGGGACCAATCGGCCCCACAATACGGACAGACTCGGGCATTGACCGGAATGCGCTTGCCGCAGAAGCAGACCCGATACTGCTTACGACCGCACTGCGGACATACATCCGCTCCGTCCAGAACAGCACCGCAATGATAGCACCTATCAGCCCTTGAGCTGTTGTTATCTGCGCCTGTCATCGTTACTTAGCCAATACTGCCGTAGCTATTCACTGGTCTGTTCAGTATCGGTCCCGGCTGCGAAAGGTATCTTGCGGTACAGAATCCAGGAGCCATCACCTATCCGCTCATGCACTACAAAGCCATGGAACGGCTGTATGTCCCGCGATAGGGACGCCCGCCAGGGCTTCGCCCATTCTTCAGTACGCTCAGTTTGCTCAGCACGCGCCACTAAGGGAGTCAACAGCAACCATTGAATCTGGCCGATAGCTTGTTGCATTCGCTCCAGGTCCTCGGTGCTGCGCGGCAGCCAAATAGCCGGAATATCGCCATGCCAGGCCAATAGCCAGGGGACATCAGTGATAATGGGCCCTGCTCCTGCTAATTCTGCCGCTTCCCGGCTCCAGCGCTCTATGATCCGCTCTTTCGGCTCCTCCCCCGGACGAGTGCGCTCAGTCAATGAGATGCCCAGCGGCACTGTATGGGCGATGAGTAACGCTCCCACCGCTATCACTGTGTAACGGATCTGCTCGCGAGGGCCCATATCCTGGATAAGGGGCCGAAATATACGCAGGAAGAAACCCGCCGCAATCACCGTTACCACTGGTGCTAACGGATACAGCAATCGGTTACCCGGTGATACAATCACCAGAGCCAGGAATATTATTGCATATGTGCCATATAGCAAATACCTAATGCGCTCGAAGTTTCTGGTGCCCAGGGGAACCAAAATCGCCACAATAAAGAAGGCAGTTACATAAGGACCGCCCAGGCTGTTCAGGGTAAGGTACAGCCGTCCCACTCCGCTTCTAACTTTCTCATATATTTCTACCGGGTGGTGGATAATGTAAGTGGGCAGTGTTTCGAGCTGTTCGGGAAAGGACCGATATAAAGTCATGCCCGGATTGCTGCGGGTCAGCATGGTAGTCTCATACCACCGCCAGCTAAAGAAAGGATTGCCAGTGACCGCATACATCCGGCAGCACCAGGGGATAATGACTACAAATAGCCCGGCTACCACTGTCAGCAGTGCCCGGCTACGCTGCCGGCGCGGAGTGGAGTAGTACAGGTATATCAATACCGGGATTAAGCTCAGCACCCAAATATACTTAGTCAGGTAAATCAGCCCCAACAACAGCCCCGCCCCGGCCGCCAGCCACTGCCGCTGCTGCTGGCTTTGCCCATATTGGTACAGCACCATTACCAGCCCGGTGAACAGCAGAGTCAATAGACTTACCTCTAATCCGGAAATGCTGTAGCTCAGGGTGGCTATACTGGTTACGTATAGCCCCACACCCAGCCAGGCAGTCCGGTAATCAAAAAGCCACAGCCCCAGTATAAACACCAGAGGCACGCTGAGAAGGAATGGTAGGCCACAGGCCAGCGCGGCAGCCCGCTGATTGGGGCCCAGCATGCGCATAAACAGTGATGTTATCCACGGATGCAGTGGCGGGTAGGTCGCGTCGGGGTGCTGGTTGATGCGCAGACTTCGCGTTAGGCTTAGGGGCTTAATGAACTGGGTGGTGAAACCCTCACCTCTGGCCAGGTTGCGCGCTATCTGGGCGTAGTCCAAAGCGTTCGTATCAGCTAACCCCTTAAACTGGCCAGCCATAAATACCAGATAAAGCAAGACCAGGGCCAGAGCTACCAACATATACAGGGCTACCTGACGGCCCCGATTTTGCCAATCATATCCTCCGAGCATGGCATCTACTTCCTAACTGTGCAAATGGAAGTTGAACCCCTTACTCTTGTTACATTGTAGCACAAACTACCGCCGCGAACAACTGCCACCCGCTATAGCAGCGACCTCGGCACACGCCGAGGTCGCATATGATAACAAAAGCTCTCTGGCACCAACTACTGGCGAGGCTCAACAAATAGTTTGATAGCTGTCCTCTCATTACCGTCAATCTCTACATCTACAAAGGCCGGATAACACAACAAGTCCACGCCGCCCGGAGCCAGAAAGCCCCGGGCAATAGCAATGGCTTTAATAGCCTGGTTGAGCGCTCCGGCCCCGATAGTCTGTAGTTCCGCTTCGCCATACTCGCGAATCGTTCCTGCCAGTGCCCCAGCCACCTTATTAGGATCTGATTTCGAACCTACTCTGAGAACGCCCACAGTTGTTGCCCCCTTGCTTGGCGGTTGCCTGTCCTGGTTCAATTTAGACTGCAATCCTTCGCTCTGTTGTATTATAGCTGTTATTACCTATTATCTATGTACTATGTACTATTGCTACTGAGCTATTGATATTAGTGTACTGTAAGCGTCTATCGTCTGCCCAAGCCAATAATAGTGCTAATGATTACTGCTTATCGGTTAGCGGGGACTCGTAATAGGTCCGAATTCTGTCAATACGTTCCGCCAGTCCCGTATGTTCATTACATTTTACCACCACACCCGATAATATACAAGGGCCTTTTTTAGGCACAGTGAATCGGGCGGGTAATCCCGTCAGGAAGTGTTTGAGCGGGCCCTCACTCTCCACTCCGATAACTGTATTGGTTGCACCGGTCATTCCGCAGTCGGTTATGAACGCGGTGCCCGCACTCAGTATCTGCTCGTCGGCCGTCTGCACGTGGGTATGAGTGCCCAACACGGCCGCTACTTTGCCATCCATAAATAATCCAAAAGCCTTCTTCTCCGAAGTGGCCTCAGCGTGAAAATCTACGATTATCACGTCGGCGTCTGGGGTTAGGGCCTCAACCTCCTCCCGCCCCCGCCGAAAGGGACAGTCCATCGGATCCATAAACACGCGGCCCAGCAAGTTGACTACGCCCACCCGGACACCGCTGTGGGCCTGGTATACTTGCGCTCCGCGGCCGGGAACACCCGGGGGATAATTGGCGGGGCGCAATATCCGCCGATCTGTTTCCACCAGCTCATAGGCTTCCTTTTGGGCCCAGATGTGGTTGCCCGAGGTGAGACAATCAGCACCACCGTCCAAAAGTTCGGCAGCGGTGTTGATCGTCAGGCCATATCCTCCTGCCGCATTCTCTGCGTTTATAATGGTAAAGTCAGCCTGGTGTTCTTGGATAAGCTGCGGCAGCAGCACTCGGACTGTTCGGCGTCCCGGTCTTCCTACCACATCGCCAATAAACAATAAGATCAAATCAGTTACTCCTCACCCAATACTGCCTAATGTCTAACCGCCAATCACTTGGCGTATTCCACACTGCGAGTCTCGCGAATTACCGTCACCCGGATCTGTCCCGGATAGTCCATTGCGCCTTCAATGCGTTCAGCTATCTTTTTGGCTAACCGGTGCGCAGCCAAATCATCAATCCGATCGGGTTTAACCATCACCCGCACCTCACGGCCAGCCTGGATGGCGTACACCTTTTCCACTCCGTCAAAGCTGATGGCGGTATCCTCCAGAGTTTCCAGCCGCTTCAGATAACTCTCCAGGGTTTCGCGGCGGGCTCCGGGGCGCGCGGCGGATATCGCATCGGCGGCTTGCACCAGTGCGGCTTCTATTGACCTAATCTCTTGGTCGTCGTGGTGGGCAGCGATACAATGTTGGATCTCTTCGCGTTCACCGTGAGTGCGGGCAATCTCAGCACCTATCAGCGCATGGGGACCATCACGTTCAAAGTCCACCGCTTTCCCCAGGTCGTGAAGCAATCCGGCGCGGCGAGAAATCGCCACTCGCGCCCCAATCTCGGCAGCCATTATTCCGGCCAGATGTGAGACCTCCAACGAGTGCCGCAATACGTTCTGGCCGAAACTGGTACGGAATTGCAGCTTCCCTAACAGTCTGATGATCTCAGGGTGCAACCCCGTCACGCCAGTTTCGATGGCCGCTTGTTCACCTGCCTCCCGAATACGTTCCTGGGTGGTTCGCCGCGCCTTGTCCACCATTTCTTCTATTCGGCCTGGATGGATGCGGCCATCTTCAATCAACCGCTCCAGCGCTATTCGCGCCACTTCCCGCCGCACCGGATCGAAACCACTTATCACTACTGCTTCCGGGGTATCATCAACGATAAGGTCAACACCGGTAAGCTGTTCAAAGGCCCGGATATTGCGGCCCTCCCGGCCGATAATGCGACCCTTCATATCGTCGCTGGGCAAGGCTACTACCGAAACGGTGGTCTCACTGGTGTGGTCCACCGCACAGCGCTGGATAGCCTGACTGATAATGCGGGCCGCGATGCGGTCGGCTTGTTCCTGCGCCTCTCGTTCGTGGCGCTCGATTAGTTGGGCACAATCCCGACGTGCCTCCTCCTCGACCTTCTCCATCAGATACTCCCGGGCTTCAGCCCGGCTCATTGACGATATCCGCTCCAGTTCTACCTGTTGCTCATTGATAAGCGCTTCCAGTTCCGCTTGCTTCTCAGCGATCTGACGCGCCTGGTTGTCCAGTTGCTGGGCTTGGGCCTCTATTTGCGCCTTGTGCTTCTCCAGACTATCTTCCCGACGCTCCAGCCGTCTTTTGGTATTCTCCAAATCAGCCCGTTGGCCCTTAAACTCGTTCTCCAGTTCTACTCGGGCCGCCAGTCGCTCTTCCTTGGCGGCAATCTTCATTTCCCGCCGCTCGGTTTCCAACCGTTTCTGCGCCTCCGCCACCTTCTCCTGGGCCTCATCCTGTACGGCTCGCAATCGCCGCCGTAACTTGGCCATAGAGATGCTCAAAAACACCAGTATCCCCATACCAATCAAGCCACTGGCGCCAGCTATTATAAGGCTTGTATTTGAAAAGGCGTCCATAATGTGGACCACCTCCCAGTTGCTATGTATTAGACTCATAACTGTCAATGTACTCTGCTACCCATGCTTCGTGTCTACCCCAACTACCTCAGCAATTTCTCCCCGCTCTCCTCCTCCATTGCCCCTCCCCTATTACCTGCTCAACTCATTCCCCGTTCCCCACGGCTGCTATAACTTGTCGGATAACTTCATAGGAAAACCCCCGCCGCCGCAGGTAGCCATACAGCCGGCGGCGCTGTGAGGCTGGTTCTATATCTGCCAGCCGCGGCAGATACTTCTCCACCGCTTCCCGCGCCTGTTGGCTCTCATCATAATCGGCTAACTCCTGCTCTATGACTGCCTCGGCTAACTCCCGACTTATCCCCGCCTGCCTTAGCTTCTCAAAGATCGCCTGCTTGCCCAGATTACGGCTCCTGGTGAGGCTCTGGATCATTTGCCGAGCGAACCGCTCATCATTTACCAGGTCCAGCTCCACTAATCGGTCTATTACCCGACTGATTGTCTGGCTATCAAAACCCTGCTGGTGCAGCCGGCGGGTCAGCTCTCCGCGGCTGCGCGGCCGATATTCCAACAGCCTCATAGCTGCCGCGCGGACCTGGCTAATCTGCTCTTCGGTCGCGATCTGCTCCAGCGTTTCAGTATTGACAGACTGCTGTGGCCGCAAACCCAGGTCAACCATTACCTGCTCATCCACACCCACGGCAAATTCCCCATCAACAAATATAGAATAGCGATGGGGATTGCGTTTCTGTCGCTGGATGGCCGTGATCTTTGGCACTTGCTTCCCCCTCAATCTCCTACTCAGATATACCTACTCCTCTTCCTCGCTGTCCTCGTCGGTCTCGGCTTCGGTGGTCTGCTTCACCGGCAGTCCATAGGCTTCTCGTACTTTAGCCTCCAACGTGGCTCTGACATCGGGATTCTCGGCTAAGAACTCGATGGTGTTGTCACGTCCCTGGCCCAGGTTTTCGTCATCGTAGCTGTACCAAGCCCCCGATTTCTCCACTAATCCCTGCTCCAGAGCCAAGTCCAGAATGCAGCCTTCCTGGGAGATGCCTTCGCCGTAAATGATGTCACATTCACAGCGCTTGAAGGGGGGAGCAACCTTATTCTTTACCACCTTAATTGACACCCGTCGCCCTATCGCCTCGCCATCTCGCTTTATTGCCTGACTCGGGCGGATGTCTATTCGTATCGACGCCCAGAACTTCAGGGCCCGCCCCCCGGGAGTTACTTCCGGACTGCCAAACATTACCCCAATCTTTTCCCGGATTTGGTTGATAAATACTACTACGCTGCGGCTCTGGGAGACCGAGCCTCCCAGTTTTCGCAACGCTTGGCTCATCAGCCGCGCCTGCAACCCCACGTAAGACTCGCCCATCTCCCCTTCTAACTCCACGCGCGGTACCAGCGCCGCCACTGAGTCAATCACCACCAGATCTACCGCCCCACTGCGGATGAGCGTATCACATATCTCCAGGGCCTGCTCACCGGTATCCGGCTGCGACACCAAAAGTTCGTCCAGGTTGATCCCTAAGTGCTCAGCATAATCACGGTCAAAGGCGTGCTCAGCATCAATAAAAGCCGCCATTCCTCCCAACTTCTGGGCCTCAGCCACTGTGTGCAGGGCCAGGGTGGTCTTGCCCGCTCCTTCTGTCCCGTACAGCTCCACCAAACGGCCCCGCGGCAGCCCTCCTACTCCCAGCGCCACGTCCAGGGCCAAGCTTGCGAATTTGGCTAAGTGCCAGGTCCAGCGCCTTATCTTTGTCAATGTCCTGTTTGCCCCTTGCCATTGTTGTTTGCCCCCTTTTTGTCTCACCACAAAGTTGCCGTCAAACTGTTGCTCCTTTATGAGGCGGTCTAATGCTTCGGACTACCCTTGCAAATCAAACCTATTCAACACTGTATAGATGGCTCCCTGCGGGTGCAATTGGCTTTGCATCAGCACGAAATGATCAACCGCCATCTGTCCTATTTGCTGCTCGCTCAGATCAGCCATCGCCACGGCCAACTCTTCCTGCCGGTGGCGACTACGTACGCGGCCGATGGTCAGATGGGGGGTAAACGGCCGCTTCTCTAACTGGGCCAGGCCGGCTTCTGCCAACGCCTCATCCAGAACTGTCCCGAGTCGGGTCAGTTGCTCGTCCTCGTCAGTGCATCCTACCCACACCACCCGAGGTCGCCCCCGACTGGGAAACCCACCCACACCAACAATCTGTACCTGATGAACCGGGACACTCTCGGCTACACGCCCCGCCACTTCGCTCAGCTCATCAACCTGCTGCGGGGGAGTATCTCCCAGAAATTTCAGCGTAAAGTGCAGGTTTTCCTGTTGGGTCCAACTGACCTTAGCCCCAGCCGCTTTCAGTTGTTGCTGCACCTGGACTATCGGTTCCTTCAAGTCCGCTGCCAAGGGCACAGCAAAGAATAGACGAAGCTGCTCAGACAAGACCCATCACCCGTTTTCTGACCATATTCAGTGCCATTTGCGCGACCCGCTGCTTGAACTGCTGGCGGGTCCCCGGCCAGTTGTGTTCTTCGCAGACAGTGCCCTGCTCGTCGGCCACCGCAATATACACCAGGCCCACGGGCTTGTCGGACGTGGCACCAGTCGGGCCAGCTATGCCGGTAACCGCCACTGCGTAGTCCGCCCCACTGTCCTGGCGGGCCCCTTCGGCCATGGCCCGCCCGCACTCCTCACTGACCGCCCCGTAGTCCTCCAGGATACCTTCAGAGACACCTAACAAGCGCTTCTTAGACTCGTTACTATAAGTGACATAGCCATTGAGAAAATAGCGGGAACTGCCGGAGACATCGGTGATGCGGCTGGCAATAAGTCCACCCGTACAACTCTCAGCGACAGTCAACGTCGCCCCGGCGGCCAGCAGGGCATTGCCCACCGCCATCTCCATCGTCTCGTCATCAACCCCGTATACATGCGCCCCCAGCCGCTGGCGGATATCCTGTTCGGCCCGATTTAGCCGGCGGCTGGCTGCCGACTGCGACCCCGCTTTGGTACTCATCCGCACCCGGACTTGCCCTGGACTGGCATATAGCGCCACGGCCGGGTTGCCTTCGTTATCCAATATATCAGCTAACAGCTCGGCGGCGCTGGACTCCCCAATATCACACAGGTGAAGAGTCCGGGTGTACAAAATCTGCCCTTCGGCTTCCTTAACCTTATCTTCCAGATACGGCAGCACGTCGTTGCTCATCATCTGGTGCATCTCAGGCGGAGGGCCGGGCAGGGCAATGAAGATGCAGTCTTCGTGTTCCAGTAGTATTCCCGGCGCCGTACCACAGCTATTGTACAAAAGCTGACCACCCCGGGGAACCTGGCACTGCTTGAGGTTATTGGCAGTAGGAGTAATACCGCGGGCGGCGAAGAATGCCTGTAGCCGTTGCTCAGCGGCCCCATCCGTGTGAAGAGGACGGCCGGTAACCTGGGCCAAGGCCTCGCGGGTCAGATCGTCCGGGGTAGGCCCCAATCCGCCGGTGATTATGATGAGGTCGCTACGGCGGCGGGCCTCTTGGAGCACCTGAACTATCCGTCCCCGATTATCATCAACCGTCTGCCGACGCTCTACGTCAAAGCCTATGCCCGTCAACTGCCGGCAGAGGTAAGTGGCATTAGTGTCATCTATTTCCCCCAGCAACAACTCCGTACCTATTGAGACGATTTCGGCTTGCACCTATCGCTCCACTCTCTACCCTGACCCGCCGATCGCCTGTCCCAACCGGAAACTGGGGCTTATTCCCTTACTCTATATCAACTTGCCTTGCCATATCACCTATAGTTGGCGCTACTGCTCGTCTATTCACGCCGGCCTGCCGGATAAAATCGGTAAGCAGCGCGGATGCCAGGTGGGGTACGGCCGACTCACGTCTCACCGGCTTATATGCCGCCATACCACCGCTACCCATTAACTCTTTCATCTTAGTGCATGGCATAATTGGCGTAGATACTCGGGTTGATTTACCCACTGTACATTCTCATTCATCAGTTGGTAACCGATAACTTTGCTTCCGGCCATTTGTCTACCTTAGCCGCTGGATCACATTGGCTCAGGTCTAACAGGCGGGTCAGATGGAATTGTAAGTTATAGGAATCGTCAGTATTCCATTAGAGTGGCAATGCAACAGTACATTACCATTCCGTATCATATATTATACCTTACCGGTCAGCTAACTGTCAACAAAGTAGGTCGCACGGCCTCCAACCTTGCTCCTACCATCACAGCGGAAGGACATTGGTAGCTGCCTGGAGAAGATAGAGTTATTGGAGTTGTAGCACCGAAGAACTCAGATAACCGCTCTGCTCTATTCGGGAGCAGACCAGTCACTGTAAGGGGGACTTAAAATGGACACGGAGGCATTGACCCGATTCAGTAACCAGATACAGACACTAATGAGCGCCGCCACTACTAAGCAGGTCCAGTCGGCAGTTCAGGAATTGGTTGCCGAGCAGCAGTGGCCGCTGGTGAGTATGGTGCTGCTTACCTGCTCAGAGGTCGCGGCCCGGCGCATCGTGGGACTATTGGTGGAGAACAGTGTCTATGAGCCATTGGCCTGGGGAGCTAGCCTGCGCCGTCAGTTGCGCGCTCCTATCATCACTGGCAGCGGCGCGGGCATCGCCGGCCGCATTTTCCGGGATGTTGACACCGAAGAGGATACTGCCGGAGTGCCCGAGCATATTCTGGCTGATGCCCAGGAGCTAACCAGTGCCGCCAATGAGCGCCGCCAGGTTGCTACGCGGCGCGAAGCCCAACTGGATCGCGGTCCCATCCGTAGCTATATCGTGGAACAACTAAGCCAGCACCTGACCGAGCCCGAGGCGCGCGAAGTTCTGTTGATCATCGCTAAGGCTTCAGCCTGGGAGGAAACGCGCCGCGAAGCCGCCCTGAAACTAATCAATCATCAGCCCTCAATTCAGCAGTTAGCGTCAGCAGGCCGCCATGCCGATTTGGTGGCCATCGCCAACGCCACCGGATTGCAAACCGTGGCTGCCAATATCGCCAGTCTGCTGGGCGAGAAGTTGACCGAACTACGCGCTACCGGCGACCAGGATGCACTGAGCTTCATAGCCGAAAATCACCCTGATGCCAGCACCAAACAAGCCGCTCGCCAAGCTCTGTCCTAATTGTCACCCACCAACCCGGCAGACCGAGTGGCCCTTCGGGCGTCCGAGATGTTTGTCCCCAGTTAGACCAGGCTCACTGATTCATTATCGCCGCGCCGCCACCGATCACCACTGCAAATATCATCCACAGAATCCAGATACCCAAGGATACAAAGAACAGTATCCAGCCCCACTTCGCCCAAACGGCCTGTGTCTGTTTGAACTGCTCAACGCTGTCAAAGCGCCGGTGCTGCCAGGCCCATTCATTACCCTTTATACCCAGCACGATGCTCCAGATGAGTCCCAGACAAAGGGCCAGCAGCGCTATCCAGACATTGTGGGCGATACCCCAAATCCAACTCAGCCAGAACGCCCCCCAGTTCCAGCCTTTGATCTCCTCGGGCACCGGCCCCCCGGTGCCGGAGGTATTCTGCACCGCCGGCGCTGGGGGTGGCGGCTGTGTCGGGGGGCTAGGCGGGGTGGGTGGAGGCTGAGCCCCTCCCTCAAATCCTTGTCCTTCTTGCTCGTCGCTCATTGTTCCGCTCCTTTCTACAGGATTACAGCCAGGTTGAGTACGACCGAGCTACTACATAATACTATACATCTTGGGGCACATCTCGGCAAGTGCCCATAGGCAGCAGATACTACGGCTTGACCACAAATTGGACTGTAGCTAAGGATTGCTCCTCACCGGGTAAGCCGACTTCGGCCCGATACTGTCCGGGCGGCAATGACTCGTCTGCCTCTATCCAGGCAAAGGCTCGACCCGCACCATCGGCCATGGTCACTCGCTGGGTAGCCTGCTCAATCATAGTATCGTCCCGAAACCATGAGACTACAAAATACGAGCTGGCCGTGCCGTTGATGTAGGTAAACACTACAAATATGCGGTCGGAGCCAGCGAAAGTATCGGTGGTCTGCATCGGGTGGCCTTTAGCATCCACATCTCTCGCCGTCACGCAGCTTAT
>JALGTV010000060.1 GCA_029821215.1 Candidatus Zipacnadia bacterium
AGAGCATCACTTTTGTCACGGCTTTCGGTGGGAGCGAACTCAACGGCGATGTAACCGTCATAGCCAGCCTCTACCAGTTGACCGACCAGGGGCGCGTAGTCTATTACTCCGTGCTCCAGGGGGGCACGGATAAGGTCGTGGTCGTCATCGCCGGTCAGTAGTCGTTGGTAGTTCTGAGCGTGAACGTGGACTACATAGGGCAAGACCGCCGCCAGGCGCTGCTCAGGAGTTTCAGTATTAATATAAGCGCTAATCTGGAAGTTGAGACGGAAATTGGGCCGGTCCACTTCTTCCACCAACCGGCGGGCAGCCGCGCCGGTGTCGGTTAGAGTAACATCGTGCATCTCAGCAGCGAGGATGATACTCAGCTTTGCTGCCTGGTCGCAGGCCTGGCGGATTTGGCGGATGGCGGTTGTCCAGATGGCTTCAGTAGCTTCGGCTGAGCCAACATCGGAGGCCCAGATCCTAACAATAGGAGCACGCAGACACCGGGCTATGTGGAGAGTGGGACCTAACTCAACGGTATCATCAGTGTGAGGGTAGGCGCTGGCAAAGCGCAAATAGGAACCAAATACCGGTATATCTAAGCCCCGTCTGGCCACCATTCTCCGCGCCGTGCGCACGCGATTCTCGTCAAACTTCTCCGAGATATGGGGTTCGCGTCCCCAGATTTCCACTCCGGCAACTCCCAGCTCATCGGCAACACTGAGAGCATAGTCCAATAGCTTCTCGCGGAAAGCTATTGTACATAAGGCTAATTTGATATTGCCGGTGCGCTTCGCACTCACGACCCCAAATCACTCTCTGGGCTAAGGTGTTGCGGCTCGATGGGACAAATCACATCAAGTCTACTGTCTGGCCACTCTGGGCAGAGTCATGAATTGCCTGGACTATTCTGGTATTCTTTACACCGTCTTCCAGACTGACCATAGGCGGGGTGTCGGCCGCCATAGAATCAGCAAAATGCCAGATAGCATTAGGCCCGAGGCCCCGGGGCAGCCCGTGGATGTCCAAGTATACGCATGTGTCCGGCCAACTGGCCTCGGTTTTTGTGTATATCTGGGACATACCGTGGTGGGAACAATCGGCATAGACCGTGCCCTCCGAGCCTACCAGTTCCATGCGGAAATCAATTAGGGACGGTAGGGCATCGCCCAAAATCCAGCAGTTTTCCACATGGCCTACGCCGCCCTGGCTCAGCTCCAGTATGCTGTGGAAAAAATCAGGGGTATCCAACCCCTGCTGCTTAAGTACCCCCGTCCGCGAGACTGAATATACTCTGGCCACATCATCGGCAAACAGCCAGGTGACCAGATCCACGGCATGAGAGGCCAGCCACCAGGCCACAGTGGTTTTGGCGGTCCAACTGAGCATCTGAGTAGGTACCCAAATCTTGTTGTTTAGCCGAATTGAGATCATCTGCGGCGTGCCTAACTCGCCATTGTCAATGGCCTCTTTGGCGCGGATCATGGTGATATTCCAGCGATTCTGAAAGTCTACCATGCAAGTAACGCCGGCTGTCCGAACCGCCTGGGCGATGTCCTCAGCGTCCTGAAGCGAAGTGGCCATCGGCTTCTCCAGTAGCATGTGCTTGCCGGCCTGGGCGGCAGCCACTGCGATGTCACGGTGCAGGTGATCGGGGGTGACGATAGAAACGGCTTCAACATCCTCGCGCGCCAACAACTCTTCATAGTCGGTCGTCCAGGACTGGATACCATAATCTTGAGCCTGCTGGGCAGCCACTTCTTGATTGATGTCGCAAACACAGGTCACCTCGGCGGCCGGATGAGCTTGATAGGTCTTCAGATGCCACTGGCCCTGCAGGCCACAGCCAATCACACCTAACTTCACTTGATGCTGTTGCATTGGCTCAGTCTCCTCCACATTGATTGTATCTCAGTTTTGATGCCATCAGTTTTTACTGTATCGGCGTAAGAAAATTATAGAACAGGTCCATCCGGCTGTCAACTGGCTACTGAAGACCACCGCGCAGGAAGGCAACGGTGTGCTGGACACCCTCGGAAAAGCTAACTTGAGGCTCCCAGCCCAGTAGCTCTCGGGCCTTGGTGATGTTCAGAGCACTGCGCGTGATATCTCCAAGTCGCGGCTCGCCATAACGAGGTTGCCCACCGTAGCCAACGGCATCGGCTACGGCCGCGAAGACTTCCTGCACGGAAGTCTGGTGACCCGTACCCAAGTTGAGTACCTGATTGTCGCCTTGATGTAAAGCCCGGACATTAGCCTCCACTATATCATCAACAAACACATAGTCGCGGGTATCGGTGCCGTCACCAAAGATAGTCGGTTGCTGTCCCTGGAGCATTTGTTGGCCGAAAATGGCGACTACGCCCGCCTCTCCGTAAGCATTCTGGCGCGGGCCGTAAACATTGGCATATCGCAAAATCACGTATTTGAGGTCGCGTAGTTCACCATACAGCTTAAGATATTCTTCTACAGTGTACTTAGATAGCCCATAGTGGCTGACGGGATTTATGGGATGGTCCTCATCAGTGGGGATGTACTGTGGCTCTCCGTATACCGCTCCGCCGCTGGAGGCGTAGATAATCTTGGTAGCTCCGACGGCCAATCCTTGCTCAATTAAGTTTATGCTGCCTACGATATTGGTGATAGCATCAAAAGCCGGGTCTTCTACTGAGTGGCGGACATTGATCTGGGCGGCGTGATGGTTTATTAGCTCCGGCTGCTCCTCTTGCATAACCTGGGCCACCGCCTCCGCATTGGTTATGTCCACCTGGTGGAAGGTGGCCTGGGGATTGAGGTTGTCGCGTTGGCCGGTAGAAAGATTATCAATGACAACTACCTCGTGGCCCAGTTGCAGATATTGGTCTACTATGTGCGAGCCGATGAAGCCGGCCCCGCCAGTTACGAGAATCTTCACGTTTGGCCTCCTGTGAGTTTGCTTGGTAATTGGTGAATCTTACGAGTTTATACGGACAGTGATATCAACTTCATCATAAGGACTTGGGCTGATAGCCGCAGATTGGCATTGCTCTGGAGGTGCTGCCTGGTCTGTTGTATCCACCGCGCTGCTCGCTGGGAAGCCCTGAAGTCATAACAGGTAGCCGCCTGGTGAAGTTGATCCAGATAGTCGGCGTTTATGAGTTTATCAGCCGACTCGGCGGCAGTTGACATCAATATATCGCGCCACCAGGAATAGATAATATCTAACAATTCGGTCATCTGAGTCCGAAGTACATTGTCGCGGTTAGCTTTTAGCAACTGCTGGGCTATGTCCGGCTCCTCGCCGGCCAGCCACCACTGTTCAGCGGCTTCAATCAGTATCTCGCCAGTGCGCATACCCTCAAAAAGCTGGCGGTGGGGTAGGGAAGCCATTAGGTCCAGGACGAGGGTTCTCTGAGCCAGGGCGGCTGGATGTGCCAATAGCCGGTAGGCCCAGCCGTAGCGGCCACCACTGGCAGCAGCCACTGCCCGGATGGTCTGGCTATCAACTTCCGGGAACTGGTCAGCCAGGGCGCTCGTCATCTCGTCACTGGGTACGGGGTGGAAGTTCACCACCTGGCAGCGAGATGCAATGGTGGGCAGCAAAGCAGTAATATCAGTGGTGGTAAGGATAAATGTAGTGGCGCCGGGCGGCTCTTCCAGGGTTTTCAGAAAGCAGTTGGCTGTCTCATCGTTCATAGTTTCTGCCGAGATTAGGGCATAGACTTTGCGGTTGCCACTCGCCGCTTTCAGATTGGCCCGGGCTATCAGCTCCCGCATCGGCTCAATTTTTATGATTCCGCCTAACACATCAGGCAGATCCCGGGGGTCGTAATCCAATTCCTCATCGTTGCTTTCTTCGTCCTCACCTGCATCTGCTGATTCTTCAAATGTGTTTCTTTTCGGCATTCCCTTGACTACCGGACGCAGCAAGTCGAAGTTGGGGCTGTTGATATCCTGTATGTGCCGGCAACTGTCGCACTGGTCACAGCCAGTAACCTCGGCGACGTTACGGGCCACTTCGCGGCGCTCACAATTGACGGCTTTGGCCAGCTCAATGGCGACCAGGGTCTTGCCAATATTGGGCGGCCCGACGAAAAGATAGGCATTAGGCAGCCGGTCCTCGTAGATGGCTCGCTGGAGCAGTTTTATCGGCCCGCGGTGACCGACGACATCGGCAAATGACATACCTACTCTATCTCCAGAATGCGCAGGATCTCGGCATGGATTTGTTCAACTAACTGATCGGCGTCTACTACTGCCACTGCGGGACCCAGATGCTCAGCATATTTCAAGAACCCCTGGCGGACGCGGCAGTGATAGTCAGTTGGCTTCTGCTCAATCCGGTCTGTACTGCCGGATTGATTTGATTTACGTTGCCTGCCAATTTCGGGGTCAAGGTCCAGGATTATGGTCATATCGGGCAACTGGCTGCCGGTGGCCAGTTTGTCCAGTTCCCAGAAGGTATCAAACCCCAGGCCGCCGGCATAGCCCTGATAAGCAGCAGTAGACGCGGAGAACCGATCGCAGACGACAATTTTGCCATCTGCCAGAGCCGGGCGGATGACCTGGGCCAGGTGCTGGGCCCGCGAGGCGCAAAACAGTAGAGCTTCGGTCAGCGCGCTCATTGACAGGTCGGGATCCAGTAGCACCTGGCGAATGCGCTCACCAGTGGGCG
Organism: Candidatus Zipacnadia bacterium; assembly: GCA_029821215.1. Classification (GTDB taxonomy): domain Bacteria; phylum Armatimonadota; class Zipacnadia; order Zipacnadales; family Zipacnadaceae; genus JALGTV01. Next base: position 4,640 of record JALGTV010000060.1, read on the forward strand.
TGCCCCCGGGTTCGTGGGTGGTCACTACTTGATAACCCCGTTCGGTCAGGGCGGCAGCCAGCAGCCGGGTCTGGGTGCTTTTGCCGCATCCTTCTATTCCATCAAGGACAATGAATCGGTAGGCCAGCAATAGTGTTTCCTTGGTAGGCAGTGATAGTCAGAAATAGTGAAGCTTGACCAGACTGACACCTCAAGTATATGGTGCTCGGAAGGAGAGTGTCAAGACCGCCAGCAAGTAGATACCGTTGCAGAAGCCAAAGGAGGGAAAGGAATACCGGTCGGGAAACGAACTATGCTTCCAGTGTTAAAGTGCTATGCTGTCTTCTGATGGACCTATCAAGGTTGACCGTATAGATCTTACGCTATGGTGAAATGTATGGATAAGAGCAGGAACAACAATGACGAAAAGCTGACGGTGCTGGGAGTCACTCCGGCGCGCGGTGGGTCCAAGGCCATACCGGGCAAGAATGTTTACCCATTGGCGGGCAAGCCGCTGATTGTCTGGACTTTGGAAGCAGCCCAGCGGGCGAGATTGCTGGATCGGATTGTGGTCTCAACCGACGATGAGGAAATCGCCGAAGTCTCCCGCCGGGCCGGGGCGGAGGTGATAATGCGTCCAGCGGAGTTGGCTACTGACAACGCTCACACTGAGCCGGTTCTGCTGCATACTCTGGAGCACCTGGCGCAGACCGAAGGCTATGTGCCTGACGCAGTTGCTTTGCTCCAGTGTACCTCGCCCCTGCGGGGAGCCAGCGTAATTGATGCCGGCATCCGTAAGCTCGTCGAGACCGGCTGTGATGTAGTGATGACGGTGGCGCCGCTGCAGCACTGGTTTCTGTGTGGGCAGATTACCGAGGATGACCAGTTCAAACCCGAATACGATTACCAGGGGCGCCGGTTCACTCATGAGCTGACAGAGAAGTACTCAGAAAACGGTGCTTTGTATGTAACTCGCACTCACATTCTCCGTGAGCAACAGTGCCGCCTGGGTGGTGATGTGCGGGTGATAGTGATGGATCCCATCCGCTCCATTGACATTGATAATTACCAAGATATGGAACTGGCCCAGGAGGTAATCCAGGCTTTCGGGCCACCGAATTGAGGAAGCACATTGCAATGATTAAAAATATGGATTCATTAAGCCTTGGGGCCGTAGCACAGATTTTTCATAGTTAGGTGGTAAGGAAATGGCAGAAAGACTGACTCACATCAAGATAGGCGATCATCTAATAGGAGACGGACAGCCCGCCTATATCATTGCCGAGCTGGGGATTAACCATAACGGCAATCCGAAAATCGCTCGCCAGCTCATTGACGTGGCTACCGAAGCCGGGGCTGACGCAGTGAAATTTCAAAAGCGGGACCTGCGACTGCTATATCCGCAAGGAGTGCTGGATGATCTGACCACCGGGGAGAAGGAGTTGCAGTTCTTTATTCCCTTTCTGCGCCAGGCGCAACTCTCCGACGAAGAATTCGTGGAGTTAGCAGATTACACACGCAGCCAGGGGTTAGAGTTTTTGTGTACTCCCTGGGATGAAGCCAGTGTTGATTTCTTAGAGTCGCTGAACGTGCCGGCTTACAAAGTTGCCTCAGCCGATCTGACCAATGTATTTCTCCTTGACTACCTGGCCCAGAAGCACAAGCCGCTGATTGTGTCTACGGGCATGTCTCGTTGGGAAGAAATAGAGTATGCAGCCAATTTCCTGCACGAGCGAGAGGTAGAGTTCGTGCTGCTGCATTGCCAATCTACCTATCCGGCGGCATTCAAAGACATTAATCTTAGATTTATGCAGCGGCTGAGGGAGCTGGGAGTTCCGGTGGGCTATTCGGGTCATGAGCGGGGAATTGCTCTCTCTACGGTGGCCGTTGCCTTAGGGGCTTGCATTATTGAGCGGCATATCACCTTAGATCGCACTATGCGCGGCCCTGACCATGCTGCCAGTCTGGAGCCCCAGGGACTGCGCAAGATGATCCGGGACATCAGAATCGTGGAGACGGCGCTGGGCCAGACGGATCGGTTTCTGTCGCGCGGGGAAGTTCTTAACCGTCATGCGCTGCGCAAGAGCCTGGCTGCCGCCCGTGATATTACCGCCGGAGAAGTGATAAGCGAGGATATGTTGCAGGCCCTGGGTCCGGGCAGCGGTATCTCTCCCCAGCGGTATCAAGAGCTGATTGGCAGGAGGGTCAGCCGCGATATCGCTAAAGGGGAGCAGTTCCGGGAGTCGGATGTAAAGGACATCACGCCCCAGCAGATAGTGGCGGCCTTCCCGCGGCGGTGGGGGCCAGTAGTCAGATACCGGGATGCGGCTACATTAGCCCAATGGAATCCAGATGTGCTGGAGTTCCATCTTACTGACCAGGATCTGGATAATCCACCGGCTGACTTGCCTCAGTTCAATCAAGAGTTAGTCCTGCATGCCCCCGAATACTATCATGGTCAACTGCTGGATTTATGTGCTGAGCCAGACAATATCCGACAATCCAGCATTGATATTGTAAAGAAGACCTGTCAGACGGCTCGGGATATGTTACCGCACTTTCCCCACCAGCCCGGGCCGTTTCCCCACCAGCCCGGGCCGATTAAGATTGTGGTGCATGCGGGAGGTATGAGCTACGAGGGGCCAGTGGCTGATAATACGGTGATGATGGAGAACCTACGCCGGTCTGCCCCGGAACTGTGGCGGGAACCAGATGTGGAAATATTGTTAGAGAATCTTCCGCCCCTGCCGTGGTATTTCGGGGGGCAATGGTATAGCAATGTGTTTATGAGGCCAGAAGAGATTGCCCAGTTCTGTCAGAGTGAG
>JALGTV010000061.1 GCA_029821215.1 Candidatus Zipacnadia bacterium
GTCCAGGCGCGTGCCGGGGCATGTCTTATCAGCATAGTCGCGGTGGAAATATACATCATCTGGCGCCAATTCAAACCGCTCCAGTAGTGCTTCTACTACTTTCTGCCCCACCTGCAGGCCCCGGTATTCAGCGGGATTTTCTTGATCAAAGTCGGCGATATAAGCCAATCCTACTGAGTGTTGGTTCTGCCCCCGGCAGTGGGCGCCGGCGCGGGATAGCGGTCGGCACCGGAAAATGTCCCCGGGCGGACCAATCATAAAATGATAGCCGTTATCAGACCACCCACGCACCTGCATATGATAACGGCGCACACCCTGGACCGTGGATAGACCCCGATACTGGGCGGCGGTGGGCCGCCAGGTGTGGTGGATGATAACCGAATAAATGCGTCGGCTGACCTGTGCCCCTCGGATATACTGAAGGCACTCGGTCAGAGTTAGTTGTCGCTCATTAGCCATTCTGTACATCCCCTACTTAGGTGACACAGGCACGCTACCGGTGCATATTTTCCTAATTTGCATGGGTTGGAGGCTCATGTTAGTGAATCAAGTGCCGTAGGAGCGGCGTCCTCGCCGCGCTTGTGCTGCCGAAGCAGCTTCGCGCCGTCGCCATAGCAGCTTCCGCTTTCCCGAGAGAGCCATAGCTTCAGCGGAGGCTCTTGGCGCATCGGCCACACCGCGCAGGCGCGACACCGGTCGGGCCGAGGACGGCCCTCCTACAATTCTAAGAGTCTGTGCGGAAATGGCGCGGGGAAAGCCACTTCCCTGCCTTCGCAGCCAAGCTTCAGAAACCTGTCCGCCGTTGGCAGAGGGCTTTCCCCGCAAGCGCTATTTCCGCATTATTCCGTTACTCCTGCTCGTTGTTCAGGTCATGGACAGCAGCTTCTACCTGCTCACGGGTAACGGCATAGCCGCGGCGCCGCGCCTGCTCCATCACATAGTGAAGCTTGGCAGCACCCTTACCCGGCCCAAAGATCTGCTCAGCCGCTTTCACCAATTCCAGCAGGAACTGGCGCAGTTGTTCATTTTTAATGCGCTGGATATAGTGACGCGCCAGGTTAGCCAGAAAACCGAAAAGCAATGCCCCTACTCCCGGCACTATCAAATCTTTCAGACAAAACGAGAGACTCTGCAACATCTCAATTACCTCCTTGTGATTAATACTTCTGTGGTGTTGACCTAACTCCAGGAACGTCGGTGACTATCCCTACTCTGGGCCCAGCTATTGAGGGCGCGGCCGGCCGGGCTGACTGGCCAGTCGCAACACCGACGCCGGCTCAAAGCGGCGTTGGTGGCGGGCCACCTGGCGGCGGACGGCTTCAATCAGCCAGCCAATATGGACCATCATGTATAGAAACACAAAGCCAAAGGTCATTTGCCCCAGCCATACCCACGGGTAGGCAGGCACCAGGCCCTGCGGCCATCGCTGAATCAATTCGGCCAATTGGGCTACCGCCAGCAGCCCCAGACTCAACTGACAGGGGCCATTGACCTCTCGCCGCCACAAAAACAGCCAGGTAAGCACCAGGCAAACAAAAAAGCCGACATCAATGGCGCCGACTAATACTTGGGTCGGGTTCATCTTCTTACTCCTCTCTATTAAGTCTGTCTATCTCCTGGCGAAACGCATGTTCCATCCGGGCTTTGAGGTGGCGCAGAGCCACTGTCCCGCACAGCGCTGCCAAGAAAGCCATCTGGAAGCTGTGATCCACTAACACCGCCACTGTCACGCAAATGATAAGGTTGCCGGCAAAGCCCAGATGCAGGTGGTGGCCCTCCATACGCGGCAGCACCACCGGCTTGCCTTCCAATACTACGTTAACCAGAGCCCCAATCAAGCCCGCCAGACCAAAGCTGAGGTAGGATCCTATAGCTGACTCAGCAATGAAGTGGCCCACTAATTGATAGATGCCTGACATTATGCAGTTCCCTCACTGAGTTGACTGATATCATAAAACTTTGTGGGCAGGGAAGCCCTGTCCTATAAAAGCCGCGGCCTTGCTTAGAGTAATTGGTCGTATTTCATCCACTGTAGGAGCGGCGTCCCCGCCGCGACCGCCGTTAGGAAGGGCCCGTAGAGTGTAGCGAGTCCGGCTTGTTGTTATCGGTCGCAGACACGCTGTATCTGTGTCGGGCCGAGGACGGCCCTCCTACGATTCTGAAAGTCCGTACAGAGAGCCTGTGTCAAGCGTGGTGAAGCCGGCTCGCATTGCGTCCCTACCAAATTCCTATTGAGCTGCCAGCAACTCCTCCACTGCCTCCATCACCTGCGCCGGAGTAATGGCACGCAGGCACTCGTAATGGCAGCGCAGGTGCTGAGGACCTTCACAGCAGGGCACACAGCTCACCGTGTCCGCTGCCGTCAGGCAGCGATAATTCTCATAGTAATTCAGTCGCAACTGCGGCGGAACTGCCCCAAATATAGCCACAAATGGTGTCCGCACACAGGCAGCCAGGTGTAACAGCCCGGTGTCAGGCACCACCGCTACATCACACTTAGCCAACAGCGCGGCCACCAGCGACAGCCTCAGTCCATAGGCCGAGGCCACCGTACCGACCGCAACTCTGTCCTCAGGAGCCGGGCACCGGGGGGCCTGCCCATCGGCGTCAAAGATTATCACATCACCGCACTCAGCGGCGAACCGCCCGGCCAGTTCAAACACATAGGGCACCAGCCAACTGCGATGACCGTAGATACCACGTAGGGCAATACCTATCAGCGGCCGACCACTACACTCCTGCTCGGTCAACCATTGTTGGGCGGCATATTGGAGCGCTGCCGAGGCTTCATAGTAAACCGCACGAGGCAGCGATTGGATATTGAAGGCAGTTGCTACCAGGTTAATACGAGGGACCGACCAGGTCAGGGGATGACGCTCCATATAATTGCTCAGGTCAACCGTCACTACATCCGGGGCCGACACCTCTGGCCTCGCTTGCAGTGACAATGCCTCATCCACCATGGCAAAGCCAGATAGCAACTCGGTATAAGCTGAGGGCACTTGGAAGATAATCTGTAGATGGGGATAGCGGCGTTTAAGCGCGGCCAGGGTGGGCAATATCATCAAGCAGTCGCCCAACCCGGCGTCGCGGCGCACGAGCAATGTCTGGGCGGTAGCTAACTGGCGATGGTCGCATAGCGGGCCGGGTGGCGGGGGCAGCGTGGCGGTAACTTGCTGTTGATGGGATGGTTTGCCTTGAAGGCGGAACCAATGCCGCAGGTCTATTTGGTGAGATGCCGCTATCACCGGACAATTCCCTGCCGCTGCCAGGTATAGCAAAGGTCCTGGGGATAGCTACCCTCATTGACGGCTACTACCTCAAAGCAATCAGACTGGTGGGTCTGGCGCAAAGTAATGGAGAAGGCCTCACCAGTTACTTCAAAGTCAATGGCTCCCGGAATGGCAAAGCTGCCTGCTTCGGTATGACTGACCACGAAACTGACCTCACTGCCTCCGGGTACAGCTTGGATAGTGCCGCTGCCGGCAAAGGTATCGGTCTTGAGTGGAAAGCAGCCCCGCGTGGCCCCGGTCTCGTTATCAATAGCGATCACATCGCCCTGGGCGTCCAGTTCAATGCTGCCCAGGCACACGCCGTCGCCTTCCGGACTGAGTTGGGCGACAAAATCCACGCTTCCTTGCGGCGCTGACTGCTGATTGACCTGAGCAAGAATGTAATTGACGGCTCCATTTTGCAGGCCGGTTATCTGTTGATCACTGACTGTCACACACCAGCAGCCGCTGACTATTCCTCCGCCTGACGAGACCGTCTTATCCTCCTGAATCAACCAGCCATCATAAATCCCAGCCGCCAGAATCTGTTTGACGACATTGCCTACTACCTGGTCCAGTGTCAGGGCGAGCCGGTTGTGGTGATCGGGCTGGATGAAGTCATCAGTTACCACCCCCACCGCCAGGCCGTAATTCTCAGTTTGTGTGGGCATAACTGCGCCCCCTTTATGTAATTCCTATCCGCTCTGTCACAGGTACGGTCGTTATGTCTTGAGACTGATACAAAAGGTAATCGCAAGGAGTATGCGATAGTAGAATATGTAAAGTTGGCCAATTACAGCTATGTGCATATCGCGGCAAGGATGCCGCTCCTACGGTAGACAGGGGAATATCCTAACCCATCGTAGGAGGGCCATCCCTGGCCCGATCCAGTCGCGGCAAGGATGCCGCGCCTACAGGTTTTGCAACAGTCTGTAACTCAAGTTGTGCCCGGATGTGCCAATGAACAATACGAGTGGGCACGACGACCATAATACGTGTGGGGGGCGCAAAGCGCCCTCCCCCAGGGGTCCTGCAGTTGACACATGGAAGGTGGCTGACTGTAGGACCCCGTCAATACCGCGCTAACTGACCCCTAAATATCTCACTACCCCATACCGGCTGCGGCCGTATAGTCCATACCGGTGATTCGTCTCGTCATCCCAGTCATACCGATTAGCCACGGTAGTCTTGGTAGCACCCAGTAGCGGTGCAGTAGGCAGCCGATTGACCCCAGTGGCTCCGCCGGGCTGTCCCGGCCTGATTTGTCGGTCAATTTGTGCGCGGATGGGGGCGACATCGGCCATCGCTCAAACCTCCTCAGTGCCCAGCCAGCGGGCTTTGATGCTGGTAATAGCGATCTCGCCCGGAGTCCGCTCCAGGCGATGCTGCAGAGAGACGATGCGATAGAGCTGGCCGCCCGCCGCGACCTGCTCCCCGCCCCGTACCGCCAGCACCTGGCCAATGCTCATCCGGGCCTCCAGCGGCGTGAGAATGTGGATGAACTCAGGCCGCCGGGAGCGGTCGGCAAAGATCTGCTGGGCCAGCCGGTTGGCTTCCGCCTGAGTGGTGTAGTTCTCCAGCGCCCGCACCTCCATCTTCCGCCAGCCCACAAAGCTATCGGAAGTGGGGTCATACAGCGAAGCCGGATCATAAGCCACCGAGCGGATGGGGCTGCCGTCTTCGGCCAGGCCGCAGACGGCCACATAATTCACGTAGTCGTGAGCCGACAGGCTCAGGCGGGGCTTACGCACGGCCAGGATTTCGCCGGGAGCGGTGGGGTCAGGGACTTCGGTCGGTCGGCTGTACAGATACCAGGATACCTCGGCGGTGCAAGCTCCTTCGGCGGAGCCATCGTGCTGGGTAACATCGCTGGCGGTGCGGGCCTGCCGGCAATGAGGACAGGCTTTTACAAAATTACCCTGGGCATCAAAGAATATGGCCGCCTGGTAGTCAAACTGGGCTACTTCCTCCAGAAACTCCAGCCAGGAGCGCCCCGGCTCCGGCAGCCACAGTGGTTTCTCCGGTTCACCAGTAGTCAAGCGGATACCGGTATCTTCCAACACCTGCTGACTGCGGGCAATTCCACAGCGGTCCAGCACCCACTCAAACACATCCACCACCGGCCAGTTATCAAATATCGGCACCCGCCCATCACACTTCTCATCCTGCAGCCGCAAGATGCCGTCCAGCACGGTCACATTTAGCTCGGCCTCCCCACCACCCAGTACCGTCGGCGGCGGCGCTACCAAGTAGCCATCCAGGGCAGCAGTAAGCTGCTCGGAGGCATCGCTCATCTTCCAGCCTAACTCTATCCCTACCCGCCGATATTCCTCCAGGTCAGCATACTGACCCAGTTGATTATCCACTGACAACGTGTATTTGACTCCGCGCAGCCGGTCAGAGTGGTCGCCACGGGCTGCCTTCACATCGCCGGCAATCTCGGCATAGGCCAGGGCTTCCAGTTCATCTATCTGCGCATACTGGGCCAGGGTCACACTGAAAAGCTGCGGCGAGACCATCGTTTCAAAGTCCACCGGCTGCATCGTCTCTGGGTCTATTCCCACGCCTGTCTGCTGATGCCGATATGGCTCTATTTCTGCTTGCCAGGAGCGCTGGGTGCTGGTCAAATCGGTACGGTCTTCGGTGGTATCGGTTACCACCGCCTGCTGGAGGGGATTGTCACTGTCATCAATTACCGGCAGATGGCGGTAGTTAAGCACCATCTCACCACTGCTATCCTGACTTTCATAGCCTGTCTCTATCGGCAGGCTGTCCAGCACCGCCGTGGGCATCTTTATGGGAAAGAACGAGAACATAAATTGTCCAGCATTGTGCCAGACGGCCACCTGGCCCTGGTTGACCTTAATTTCCCACCCGGGTACCTCATAGACCCATATATCCTGGGCAAAGGCGTCGGTGGATATGACCAATTTGCCTCGCCAGACGGCGATCCAAAGCAGCAGCCGCTGGCCGGCGCTGAAGCCCTCCAGAGTGGGTACTTTCACTGACTTTTCCGACTCGGGCGCCTTATACCATTGCCCTTCCCAGCGCCGTATGAGCTGCATCGGCCCGCCATAGGGAATACTCAGGGCCCACTCGTCGTGCTCACCGATGCCGAAGTGAATCTCAGTATAGGGCGCGGCTTGATTCCAGTTGTGGTCAGCCGGCGGATCAGCCCGGTACAGCGACAGGGCGAATATGGGATTGGTGGGCAGAGTGAAGTTGCTGACCGCTCCGGTAATCTGATTGGCAGTACCATCATACTGGAAAAGCTGAACTTCGCCCGCCAGCCCCCGATTAGGCAGCGTTACCCAGTAGCCATTATAGGGGGTGAAGTGGCCCAGGCCGATGTGCTGGGTAGTATCCAGAAAGGGCCGGGCCACGATGCAGTTGACCGCCGGATCATCCACTAACATCGCCGACGGCACCTGCAGACCGCTGCGGCCCACCCCGGGCAGCCCTAAGTCGGTCGGGTCAGTAGGCTGCACCGTGATGCGGCCAGAGCGGACCAGGTCAGCCAGCAGGTCATTCTGCCCGAAGCCATCATATTTGACCTGGTATTCCCGCCCTGGCTGATACAGGTTGACCCGGGCGATGGGATGCACTCGTTGCGCCATCATAAATCTCCTTAGTCATGGCCCCAATTCGGTAGGACCGGCATCTGGGGCCTGCGGAACCCCGCGTAGTGCAGGTTCTCAACCGGCATACCCCAGTGAGGCGAGGTTGGAGAACCTCGCCTACGCGAGTGTTATGCTACAGGCAGGCTACCCACCTTGCCCTGTCTGCCGTTGTTGCCGTTGCTGTC
>JALGTV010000062.1 GCA_029821215.1 Candidatus Zipacnadia bacterium
GGGCTATTCAGTGCCAGGCATTGGTGCCTCGGTACTTGGGGGAGGGGAGGCCTCTTCTTCCTCTTCTTTGGTGCGGCGCAGTACAATACCAGTGATGTCCTCGGCCCGGATCCAGTCGTCCTCAATGGCGATGACTGCCCGGAGGCAGCGGATATCGTCACCTTCGTCGGTCAGTACCCGCACGTTACCAGTAAGAGTTATCTGGTCTTTGAGATCCTCGTAGACCGCCTCATCAGCCCAGGCCGTCTTATCTTCCTGGACTGCCTTCAGCGGCCCATATACCAGGGCTTTCTTGACATCGTCGGCGTAGTAGTACACTATCTTCTGGCCGGTAATGGTGGTTTTCTTCTCCCAGTAGTCCTGTAGTTTTTCGGGTTCTTCCTCTCCGCTGGCTTCCTCTTGTTCGGAACCGGCTCCCGCCGCAGGAGACTCAGAACCCTCAGCCGACTCGGTGGCTTGCTTCTCTTCGGCTTCGGACTGCTCCTCAGTCTTTTTCTTCTGGGTGACCATAGTAACATTGCCAGTGATCACCATTTTTTCTTCGTCAAAGTCAGCGGTAATGAGATCGCCGACGATAGTTGTCTCGGGATCCTGAACTTTCAGATGCCCGAGGGCGCGGGCCGTCTCGTCCTGATCATTGTACCAGGCCTCATCACAGTAGAGCCGGGCATCCTCGTGCCGGAACACTACTCCGCCCGACAGATGAGCCAGTTTGGCCTTGGCATCCCAGTGAAGCTGGTCAGCGTGCTCAATATGGACTATGTCTTCTTCCTCGGGAACCTGCTTATCAGCAGTGTCAGATTCTGTTTCTTGAGGTGGCGGTGCCTCCTCATCCTTCTCGCGCGACAAGGTTGCCTGCTGCTGAGCTGGCGCTGCTGATATGAGCAGGCAGTCGGATACCACCGCGATAAGAAGCATAGCCGCAAGTAGCCACAAGTGTACTCTCATCCGCCCGTCACCTCCCGCAATTTCTCCTTTGCTTCTTCAACATTCAGTATCATTTGCACATTCTGTAGAGTGAAATCAGCACTCGCTACATCGTAGCGCAGCCCCTGGCCTACCACCTTATTATTGTTGCCGGCATACATCGTCACTTGGTTGGGGCAATCCACAATGTCCTGATTTACATAGTACGTGAGGCCGGTGGTGACTATTACCACATCCCGACTGCGGAACGTCACCTCATCAGGGCAATTTATTGTCTGCTCAGCCTGCTTCCACTGGACTTTGTCGGTGGTAATGACCGAGCCACGGTATGAAACTACCCGCACATCCCCCGCGACTTGAAAGTCGCGCTGGGCCGTGTCACCGGTTACCTGTTGGGCGGTGACGCGCAGCACGGGTTTGCCCTCGGCTCCGTAGATGAGTGCTTCCTCTACGCCCTGGGCGGCGATGTTTTGCCCTCCATGAGATATCCGCAACTGCTTTAGCTGAATCTGCCATGCAAGCTGGCCATTTTCAGTATGTTTTAGTACCGGTCGCTCAACTATTACGCCGGCCTGCTGAGGTTGGGGGGGACGGGGTAACGATTGTCCAGAAGGCGTCCGCCACCTGTATACCACTGCAAAACCGGTCGCCGCCGCAATTATTAGCAGGCTCAGGCCCAGCAACTTCACATAAGATATTCTCAACCAAGTTCTTTGCGTATCCGCTCTCACCTTACTGAATATGCTCCCCGAACAGTGGCCTGAACAGCCAGGCTGATTATAGGCTGGTTATTTATTGGACGCCGTCGCCCATAAGCCAGTTCCTCCCCCGCCAGTTGCAGGGGTATGGGCCGCTGGGCTTGAGCAATGCGGTTATAGTTAGTGCTGGCCACCGGAGGTAGTTAGTCAGTGATGTCCAGGAGTTCCTCATCATCAAGGTCCGGGTCAGAGCCGCTCAGCCACGCCTTAAACAACTCCTGGGTCTGTTTTTTAGTCAAAGTGTGTCCGGCCAAAGCTTCCCGCAGTTCGGCGAAATTACGCGGTATCACCGCCTTGCCCGCCAGGACGCGGTTGACATGGCCGATAACATTGTCAGTAACGAGGGTCAGAATTTCTTTTGGACTGGGCTCGGCGGGCAATTGGGCTACTTTATGTAATTTGTCCGGGATGTCGCCGCGGCGGGGCAGGGCAGCCGCATAGGTGGTTAGTTGTTGACGAAATTGAGGCTCACTGAGAACTTGGGCATATTCACGCAGTCCGGCCCGTATCGCCTCCTTGAGCTCCTCGACGGGAGGCAATTGGATTTCTTCTCCCAGAGCCAAGCCGCACGCCGGGCAGATGGGGCGGTGATCCAGAGCCGCTGCCAAGTCTGGATATGTACACCGCCGATCTGCGTAGCTATCAATCAGTTGCGCCACTCGGGAGGCAGTGTGCTCTACTTCTATATCCAGGCGCTCAAGCTGGGCCAGGGCTCGATATTCACCGCTGGAGAGCAATGCTCGGTACTGATCAAATACCGGATTGCGGTATACCTGATTGTGCCAGGCCAGATACTGGCGTTTGAAAGCGGTTAGAAATCGCTGCAAATAGCGGCGAAAGGCCAGTTGTTGCCCAATCATCTCTTCGCCGCTTTCTATCAGCTCGATAAGGCTTTGGCGCCGTTTCCCCAACTCTGAGGCATCCGCTATCTGCAGCTCCGGGCTGTCAATATATTCCTTCACGGTCGTGAGCAGCGGCCCTACCTCATCCAAGAAATCTTCCAGGTCATCAATCCGCTGCAACAGTGAAGAAAGCAGCCCAAGGCCGTGGCTATTGCTCATGTACGGCTCCAGCCGGGATACAAATTCGCTAAGCCCGACGGTGGCATGTTTGTGGGCATCAATCATCTGGAAGAACTCAACAGCGTCGCTAATGTCAGTGAAAGATTGCTGCCATTTTTCCGGCCGCTGGCCCAGGGACTGGCATAGATGCTGGAGCTTGCCTTGCAACTCCTCCAGGCCGGTGAGCTGCTGGTCGCGGTTGATGAGGAGTTGTTCCCAGATGTCTTGTTGTACTGCATAGTCAGGTCCAGGAATACCGGTGCCCAGCAGGGTGCGGGCCAGGCGGCTGAGCACCTGCCAGGTACTTAAGGGCAATAACGGGGGCCGGGCAATGAACTGCACTTTGTTGCTGAACGGAGTCCCAATATCCTCAAATCGCAGTGGCTGGCGCTCTTCGTCTAAGGCCACCAAGTATCCCAGTCGCACCAGCACCGCTACGGCTAATTCAAACAGCCACGGGGGCAGACCCATAGGCGATTTCAGCAGGTGCTGGGCCAGGTCCGGACACGATAGCGGTCGCCCCTGCTCATGTTCAGCCGCCTGGTCTCGCTGACGGATCAATCGGATGATTTCCTGGGCCACAGGACTGCGCTTGATCTGCAGGTGGATAGTGTGATTCTCATAGGTCACCAGTCCCAGAGGTGTCAGGAAAGCCTCGCACAACTCATGCAGAGTGGATTCGGGTTCAGCAGACAGAGGCGCCTCGGCAATCACCTCACTGATTAAGCGGTTTATTTGCTCCTGGCTGGTAACCAGCCGTCGCGGCGCGAGGGCCGGGAAGTCGGGAAACACAGCATTCCAAGCAGGACGGCTTGCCGTGGCCAGGCTCGCCGTCCAGTCACCCCGACAAGTACTCAATTGCTGGGAGGTAACGGTCTCGCCGGTCAGAGTCATTACCTGCCCTTCATAATAAGCCTGCTGAGATAGCTGACGAACCTGGTTGTCCAGGGTCATCCGTTCTTCCAGCAGGCGGCTGCGCCAGGCCGCTTGCAAGTCTGCCTCAGGAGCTGGCTCATGCAGCAACTCGTGGCAAGCCACACACTGCTTGACCATATCAATTTCCTGAACAGTTAAAGCCCGAGGAATCCACGCCAGCAACCCCGCCGCCCACCGCGACTTTGGCCTCGAGGATTGCGCCTTATTCCAGGCTGTTAGTTGAGCATCACACTGGTGGAGCTCAGCCATAAATAGCCGAGCATCCTCAACGGTGCTGGGATCATTCAATTCATTTATACAGGTAGCTATCTGGGCGACGGTCAATGTGCTCAGGTTGGCCGTTTCCACGCTGACGGTCCGGTAACTGTTCTCCCATATCACTTCCTCTAACTGCGGACGAGATAAGGAGGCCAACGGCCAACTGGGGCTGTCACTGCAAGCCACTATGCGCCGCCATAGGCGGGGATCATCATCAGCCAGAGTGGCCTTTAGTGCATTCAGCCGGCGGCGGACAAGTTGAGTTAGACTGGTGCTGGCGTCAACCAGGTAGGCTGATGAACCCGGAGCTGGACCCCGGCGCACATCCACATAACTGCCCATCAACCGGATCGTCTCCAGCAATTGCTCAGCCTGGGCGGTGTCAATGCGACAACTGCCCTCCTCCGTCAGCCCCAAACACTCAGCTATTAGGGAGACCGAGGCCGATATATTGGCCAGCCGCAACACTATTAGGCACCGGACTAAGGCGGAGGCCAGGGTGGGATTCTCCGGAGCTATTTGGTCGGCATTGCGCTGGTAGAAAGCGTCTACTTCGGTAAAGTAGGGAGCTGCTTCGGGGTGAGATTCCAGTACTGAGCCAAGGAAGCTGAAAATCTCCACCGGCCCCAGGAGCTGTCGGCGGTCACGTTCCAGATAATTACTCAGGCCGCCTCGCTTGCTGGGGGCCGCCGCGAACCGCGCTAATCCATCAGCACTTCCCAGATACCTGTGCACTACCGTCTCTAAGCTATGACTGGCCACCGGGTGAAGCGGATAGGAGTCTACCAGTTCCGCCAGATCAAAAGTCGTCTCCCCAAAGGCGGCCTCATAAGCCTGGTGGGCGTCTGCGACGGTTTGCTGGACACTTTCTCCGTCATCTTCCGAAATTAGACGCTGATGGGCCACCTTGTGCATCTGGGCCGCAGACAGCTTCAGAGCTGGGTCGTATAGCGTACGTATGCTGCTCAGCAAATATGGCTCCAAGCCGGCAATTTGCTCGAAACTCTCTTGCAACACGGCCACCAGATAAAGTGGTTCAATCTTGCACCGCTGACCTAAGAATTCCAGAAAACCACAGTCGTTGCGCACCGCTTTGAAGTCAACACTGCCTAAAAAGCCCGACAGGTCATCCACTAACCATACCACCCCGCCCCACTTCTGCTCAGCGACTATCTGGGAGAGGCGCGAGAGCCGTTCGGTCCGCGACTGGCGAAAGTCCAGGGGATACCCCAGCTCCTGGGCAACCTGACGAGCAATAGCCACTGCCTCGGTAGGCTGACGCTGGAGCAACTGGTCAAAAGTAGTATAGCCGCCGGGATGGTCTCGTGCCTTGCCATTCAACTGGGCCCCATAACGGGGGACGATGTGCCGTCGGATCAGACTTACGGCGTAAGATTGCTGGGAAAGAGAAACATCCAGGTTATACTTGGGCCGGGATAGTTCCTGCTCAGTGCAATCAAATATGATGTCCTCAAGATGCTCCCGATCACCACGGTGCTCGTCTAAGGGGACAGGTACCACCAACAGTGGTGGCTGGTGGCGGATTTGCTCTGTCAGGTCCCGAAATTGGGGGTGGGTATTCACAAAAGCTGAACAGGCGGGGGGATATTCCAGCAGCAGCGCGATCACAGTCAGCAGATGCGACTTACCGGAGCGAGCCGGGCCTTGAACCAGCATTGCACTGCCCTGGTTGCTACCAACTCGGCTCAGAGTGGCCATGATGGCCCGCAGGGCTTCTTCGGCTTCGTCTTGGTCAGCAATATACTCGCCCAGTAGCTCCTCCAGTTGCCCGGCAACCGGGAGCGACAACTCGGTACCGTCTCGCTCCAAAGCCTCGCGCAGCGCCGCAAGATCACTTAATGATATCGAGCGAGGAAGTACGTGGACACTGATGACGTCCCCAATTGTGCTGGCCAAGAGTATCTCACCTGCCCCGCAGGTCAATAGGTATACCTGGTATTGCTTCCCACGGCATTGTGACTGCTAAGTTCCTCGCGCATATTCAAACTCCTTCCTGGTCTGGCAAAAAGAAGGATTTGTCAATTAAGTAGAGAATATTGCCCATAATCAGGTTCCAACTATTGGCTTAATACGCACCATATAGTCATAGCCATCGCCAATCAATTGGTTTGTATCACGCACCAGATATTTGTTACTCCGACACGAGGTGTCTGCCGATGACAAAAGTAGTAGGTGTGTTGATTATATTATGTGCATTGGTCTATCTCGGCGTAACTTTGGTAGACTTCACGCCCAAATATGGAGCAGTGCCCGCTATTAACCAAAACCAGGACCAGCTCGATATAACTACCAGCACAACTAATCTGCGGTTCCACATAGCGCTCCCCTTAGTACTGGATATTATCATCATTGGCTTATTGGGGATAGTAAGTTGGCACCTAATTACTTCGGAGACGCAGCAGTATGCCTATGCTGTCGCCTTAGCGGTACTAATAGTAGCATCGGTAGTCATTCGGCTGACCCCCATTGTGCCCTATACTACTGCCCGGGTGTCACCAGGTGCATTTTTCTTTGGCAGTCGGGTAATAGTTTCAGTGGCCGCCGATACCACCTCGGGCTGGGTCATTATTCCTCCTCGTGAAAACCAGCGGGTGGCTGTAACTGAAGTTTACACCGACACGAGTCTGATCGGTAGCAAGGAGATAGCTCTCGACTTCAGCAAGAGTCAATCAGCGCTCCAGCAATACCTCAAGTCGCAACCACCGGTCTCGCTATTAGGCAGTATGAATGGGACCAGGGTCCTGGCGGTAGGCAAGGATCTGTATACCGTCCCCTGCGTGAAGGTTTTCCAAGTTCAGCAGGCCGGTCAATAACATGACCCGCGCCCGTCCAGGTTACCAGTCGGTCCAAGTCAAACGGTAGGGGTTATCGCTTGGAGGAAACAGTGGCGGTGGAGAGCCATACTGATGTTAAGCATTGCCATTGAAGCCGACACTTGCGCGGCAGGTGGCACCTGACACAGCAGCCGTAGCCTAAGTCAAGGAGGTAACAACAGTGAGCACGAGCACACACGACGAAGTAGCTAACAGATCAA
>JALGTV010000063.1 GCA_029821215.1 Candidatus Zipacnadia bacterium
GAAATTCCGGCCTTGGGCTTACGCAATACGGTGACAATTGTGTCAGCGTTGGCGGGTAACTACTCCATACCGGTGTGTCTGCACCTGGATCACAGTTCTGATCCCGCCCAGGTGCGAGAGGCATTGGAAGTCGGTTTCCCTTCGGTAATGCTGGACTTCTCCACCCAGTCTGATGAGGAGAATATTGAGGCCACGCGAGCTATAGTGAAAATAGCTGAGAAGACTGGTGCTACGGTAGAAGCGGAAATCGGCTACGTCGGCTTCCCCGAGAGTAGTGCTCTGGGGGGTGAGACTGACAGTCGGCCTGCCGTCTCCCGCCTAACCGACCCTGCTATTGCCGAGCACTTCGCTGAGGTCACGGGTGTAGATGCCCTGGCAATTAGCATCGGCACTGCCCATGGCCGCAATCCCGGGCTGCCGGTGCTGGACTTCGAGCGGTTAGCCGAGATTGACCATCGGGTGCCGGTGCCCTTGGTGCTGCACGGTGGAACCGGCCGCGCCCCCGACCAGGTCCGGCGGGCGGTGCAGTTGGGTATTCGTAAAGTGAATGTGGGCACCGATCTGGCCCGCGCCTTTGCTCAAACCATGGCCGATGCTCTCCAGGAAGGCGAAGGGTTCTTCTGGCATGGTGATGCCTTGGTTGCAGTAAAACAGCGATGGGCTACAGTGGTTAGCGAGTGGATTCAGACCTTGGGTAGCAGCAACCGAATAGTTGACAGATGAGACGGATTGTAATACAATCAAAGTAGTCGTTAGTACTCTTTTGCCGTTTGCAGGAGGGAAGACCTTGCGTCTGCAGGGAAACGTAAAGTGGTTTGATGCTCAAAAGGGGTATGGGTTCATTGAGCGGGAAGGAGACGAAGACGTCTTCGTTCACTATTCAGCCGTCCAAATGGAAGGTTACAAGGTTCTTGAAGACGGTGAACGGGTCGAGTTTGAAATCGTCGAGGGCGAGCGGGGGGCCCGGGCCGAAAATGTAGTTCGCTTGGGTAGTGCTGCGCCCGAAACCGACGAACCCGAAGAAGAGGAACAAGCAGAAGAAGAAGCTAGCTGGTCCTGGTAGCGAAGACTGTCGTGTCCCCCTACAGTAGTAGCGTTTTCCTTACCAAAGGTGATAGTGAGCACCATATATTAGCCGATCTTTTGGTAAGAAGATTGGTCTGTGGGTGCCACTTACTGGAGTGATTCTTCAGATATGCGCATTCAATATCAGTTTCGCGATGGGCAAAGCAGTGGTGCCTTTCGCCAGCATGCTCAGCCGCGCCTGGAAAATCTGAGCAAGTTCTCTGACCGGATAACCACCACCAAAGTCGTGGTTAGCCAGCAGCGCAACTGGTATATTGTGGAGATCACCGTGGATGCCGACGGGGCTCTAATCCGCGGCGAAGAGCGCTCCGATGAGTTGCTAACCAGTTTTGATAAAGCTCTGGCCCGGGTGGAGCGTCAGTTGCGTAGCTATACCGAGCGGCTGCAGGAAAAAGGACGGCAGACACTCCGCAATATGCCGACCCCCAGAGGAGCTGTTGACCAGGAAGAGCTCGCCGAGGAGGGCGGCCTACCCCAGGAAGACAACGGCGACGACATTAGGATAGTTAAGACCAAAAGTCACGCCCTCAAGCCAATGACTCCGGAAGAAGCTGCTCTACAGATGGAACTAATAGGCCATAACTTCTTTATGTTCTTTAACGGAGAAAGTGAGCAGATTAACGTTGTCTACCGCCGTGATGACGGCGACTATGGCCTAATTGAGCCGGCCATCCAGACTTAGTCCATCCCCTTCGGCGCAGAACGGATTTGAGCAGCGGTTACCTTCTCGGGAGCCGCTGCTTACCATAACGAGCCATACATTAGCGTTGAAATGAATATCCACAGAGACAAAACAGTTACTTCAGGCTCCGATAGCCAGATAGGCCGGATAGCTGCGGGCGCCCAGTACCTGTTCACCCGCTCGCGGCTAAGCCAGCAGTCGGCGATTCTGATTATAGGGGTGCTCATTGGCCTGGCAGCAGGGATCGGCGTAGCTGTGACCAAGCTGATGCTAATTGGCTTTCATCACCTGTTCTTCATCTACGGCAAATACGTCTTGGGCTTTATGGGAGATTATTATGTAATATTGTTGCCTGCTCTGGGGGGTCTGCTGGTCGGCCCGCTGGTTTTTATCATCTCAAAGGAAGCCCGAGGTCACGGCGTACCCGAGATAATGCAGGCAATGGTCCAGCAGGGGGGGCGCATCCGGGCGCGGGTATCGGCGGTGAAGGCTCTGGCCTCGGCGCTGTGTATCGGCAGCGGCGGCTCGGCAGGTCCTGAGGGGCCCGCAGCTCAGATTGGCGCAGGATTAGGCTCTGCTATTGGTCAGCTATTGCGTCTGTCCGATAACCGTATTAAAGCCCTGGTGGCTTGTGGCGCCGCCGGGGGTATCGCCGCCACTTTTGCTGCTCCCTTGACCGGGGCTTTCTTTGCCCTGGAGATATTGGTGGGAGACCTCAGTGCGGAGGCGTTTGCCCCAGTTGTGGTCAGCGCTGTCACCGCGACTGCCTTTATTGCTGGTACTGGAATCGGCCCTATCGTCAGTCTTCATACCCCGAAAACAGGTTTCTCCGGCTACGGCGAGCTGCCCTTATTTGTACTATTAGGCATTATCGCGGCAGCTGTGGCTGTGAGCTTTACTCGTTTGTTGACTACCTTTGAAGACCTGTTCGAGCGGCTACCTCTGCCAAAGATGATTTTACCAGCAATAGGCGGTCTGGGTGTGGGTTGTATTGGTGCATTTTACCCCCAAGTTATTGGGAGTGGTGACGAGACGATATTGGGCATAATATGTGGCCACAGCATCGCATGGGGTTTGCTATTGGTGTTACTGGGGCTGAAGCTAATTGCGACTTGTCTGACACTGGGCTCCGGAGGCTCCGGAGGAGTCTTCACACCTGTGCTGTTTATTGGTGCCGCTCTTGGTGGCGTACTGTGGCATTTGTCTGAGTGGGTGTTCCCCTCGGTAATGACTCCCGCTGGTACCTACGGGATGGTGGGGATGGGGGCAGTACTCGCGGCTAATGCTCACTCCCCCATCACTGCTATACTCATTGTCTTCGAGGTCACCCACGATTATTATCTAATTCTTCCGCTGATGGTAGCATGCGTGACGTCAGTTCTTGTCAGCCGGCTTATTTACCGGTTCTCCATCTACAACGTCCGGTTGGTGCGCCAGGGTATCCACTTTGAATTGGGTCGCGACACCAGACTGCTGAATGAAATTCTCATCAGTGATGCTATGACCACCGACATTATCAGTGTAGCTCCTGACACCTCTGTACGCGAACTTGCCCACCTGTTTGAGACCACTAAACACCACGGCTTCCCTGTGGTTGACGGTAGTGGTAAGTTACGCGGCTGTGTGACCATTACCGACGTGCGTAACGCTGGGCCGGAAGGTCTGAACAAGCTGGTCAAGGATATCGCGACGCACGACCTGGTTATTGCCTTCCCTGACGAGAATCTTAACGATGGCCTGCGCAAACTGGGGCTGCGGGACGTGGGCCGTATTCCAGTGGTGGCCCGGGAAGACCACCGGCGTTTGCTGGGCCTCATCACTCGCAAGAACATCATCTCTGCTTACAACCGTGCCTTGATGCGTCGTCATACCAGGCTGGAACAAACCCAGGATGAGGAGCATTTTGAGTAGTTAGACACTAATGGCAAGCGGCTCGACCGACTCTGGCTGACCAGATAGATGGGAGGCTAATGTGAGCGTCAGTGTTACCGTAGTAGGAAACATAAACATTGACTTTGTGATGGAAGCCGACCGAATGCCTCGGCCTGGTGAGACTTTGCGGGCCAGCAAGCTGCGCATGGTCCCCGGCGGCAAGGGTGCTAACCAAGCGGTGGCTGCCGCCCGTTTGGGAGCAGAGGTTACCCTGATCGGGCGTGTAGGGGCTGATGTTTTTGGCCAGCCGCTGCTGCAATCATTTGCCCGAGAACATGTCAATAGTGACTTTGTCCGCCGCGATGAACAAGCAGCTACCGGAGCGGCATTTATTACCCTCACTCCTGATGGCCAGAACAGTATTCTCTCGGCTCTGGGGGCCAATCTTAACTGTAGTGAAGAACAAGTGGAGGAGGCCAGCGAAGTCATTGAGAATACCGATATCCTTATGTTACAACTGGGCATTCCCCCCGTGGCGGTTGACCGTAGCATACAAATCGCTGTGGATCGCAATGTTCCCATTCTGCTGGATCCCAGCCCCCTGGGAGAAGAGTTGCCTCAATTGTGGCGGCATGCCGATATAATGATACCCAACGAGACCGAAGTTGGCGATCTGACCGGAACCCAGGTTAGTGATATTCCCTCCGCCCTGACGGCAGCAATAGAGCTGGCCAGTCACGCGGCGACCATGGCCGTCATAACCCTTGGCGCTCAGGGCTGCCTGATAGCGGATACCAAGGGAGCCCGCCTGATTCGCGGCTATCCGGTCCAGGCTGTGGACACCACTGCTGCCGGCGACGCCTTTGCTGGAGCCCTCGCTGTGCGCATTGCCGAAGGAGCCAGCGCTAATGAGGCTGCTGTTTTTGCCAATGCAGCCGGCGCACTGGCGGCTACAGTAGTTGGCGCTCAGCCCAGCCTTCCCCGTCGCCAGTCAGTGGAACGCTTCCTGGAGCAGCGAGGTGGGCTTGAGAGGGCAAATATCGAAGAGCTGTGATGCGGGTTATGCTTCTCTGAACCTGCTTCTGAGGTGTGCGGTGTGGCTAATGACACGCTGACTATTCGGGGTGCTGCTGAGCATAATCTGCGCAATGTTGATCTGGACCTGCCCAAAAACAGTCTTATTGTCTTCACCGGGGTCAGCGGTTCGGGCAAGTCCTCGTTGGCCTTTGATACCCTGTTTGCCGAGGGCCAGCGGTTATATGTTGAGTCCCTTTCTACCTACGCCCGCCAGTTCCTCCAGCAACTCCCCCGGCCCACCGTGGAGCGTATTGATGGTCTGGCCCCAGCCGTGGCCATTGATCAGGCCAAGCGCAGCCACAATCCTCGCTCCACCGTCGCCACTATTACCGAGATATATGACCATTTGCGAGTCCTGTTTGCCGGTATCGGTGTGCCTCACTGCCCGCAGTGCGGCCGGCGGATTGGAGCGCAGAGCCGGCAGAATATAATTGACCGTATTATGACGCTGGCGGCGGCAGGACCGGTGCAGATCCTGGCTCCGCTGCGCCGGAGCCGCAAGGGCCATTTCCGCGACCTATTTGCTGACCTACGCAAGCAGGGCTATGGCCATGCCCGGGTAGATGGGTATTTTATCCGGCTTGATGATCCACCCCAGTTGGATCGTTACCGCCGCCACGACATTGATCTGGTCGTAGATCGGGTGCCTAC
Organism: Candidatus Zipacnadia bacterium; assembly: GCA_029821215.1. Taxonomy (GTDB): domain Bacteria; phylum Armatimonadota; class Zipacnadia; order Zipacnadales; family Zipacnadaceae; genus JALGTV01. Next base: position 5,369 of record JALGTV010000063.1, read on the forward strand.
CGCCAATGTCTCCCGCAGCCGGATTGCCGAAGCCGTAGACCTGGCATTTGATCTGGCCGAAGGCAATGTGGTAGTGGCTGCTGAAGACCAGGATGACGTGCTGCTGAGTCGCAATTTCACTTGTACTCACTGTCAATTGAGCTTCCCTGAGCCTACTCATACCTCGTTCTCGTTTAATAGTCCACGGGGTATGTGTCCCACGTGTGAGGGCCTGGGCACAGTCAAACGCATAGACCCGGATCTGCTGGTGGCCCATCCTGAGCGCTCGCTGGATGCGGGGGCGATACCCCTACTTGGTTCACTGCGCCCCCAACGCCGACGCCACTGGTACCAGGGCGTCGCTAACCACTATGGTTTCACTCTGAGCACCCCCTGGAAAGAGCTGACCACTGAGCAGCAGCAAGCCCTCCTGTACGGTTCAGGCGAGGAGTTGATTGAATATTACTTCCGCCACCCGCGCCGCGGATGGGAGTGGCGTCATGCCGACAGGTGGGAAGGCGTTATCCCCCGACTCGTGCAGCGCTATAAGCGGACTACCTCTCGGGGCCTGCGGCGCGAGTTTGACAAGGTTATTCATGAGGGCATCTGCCCTGACTGCCAGGGCCAGCGCCTGCGACCGGAAAGCCTGGCAGTTACGGTGGGCGGCAAATCCATCGCTGAGCTGACGGCGATGAGCGTAAGTGAGGCGTCCGGTTTTTTTGCTGACCTGCAATTGGATGACACCGAGCAAATCATTGCTGAGGATGCCTTGCAAGAGATTACGCGGCGGCTCTCTTTCCTACAAGAGGTGGGGCTGCACTATCTGACCTTAGACCGAACTGCGCCTACTTTGTCGGGCGGCGAGGCCCAGCGCATACGGCTGGCCAGTCAGGTGGGTAGCGGGTTGGTGGACTGTCTGTACGTGCTGGATGAACCCAGCATTGGCCTGCACCACCGCGACCAGGCCCGGCTGCTGGCGACACTCAAGCAACTGCGGGATTTGGATAATACAGTTATTGTGGTGGAGCACGACGAGCAGACTATCCTCAGCGCCGACTACATAGTTGACTTCGGCCCCGGGGCCGGCGAACAGGGCGGCCAGATTGTCGCTCAGGGCACTCCCAGTCAGATTAAGAAGAATTCGGCTTCACTTACCGGTCAGTATCTATCCGGTCGGCAGCAAATCCTCCTGCCTGCTCAGCGCCGCGAGGGTAACGGTAAGTGGCTGTCCATCCACGGGGCCCGCCACAACAACCTCAAGAACATTGACGTGGATTTCCCGCTGGGCCGTTTTATTGGGGTGACCGGGGTGTCGGGCTCAGGCAAAAGTTCCCTGATTACCGACACCCTGCACCCAGCGCTGGCCAAGGAAATGCACGGGGCCCAGGCCCAGCCCGGCGAACACGATGACCTTACCGGCCAGGAAGAGTTGGACAAAGTTATCCTCATTGATCAATCTCCCATCGGCCGCACCCCCCGCAGCAATCCAGCCACCTACACCGGCGTCTTTGACCATATCCGCCGGCTGTACGCCCGGCTGCCCGAGTCGCAGGCTCGCGGCTATAAGCCGGGCCGGTTCAGCTTCAATGTCAGAATGCCAGGGCCATGGCGCTATCAAACTGGAGTCGGATTTCCTGGCTGATGTATGGGTGCCCTGCAAGATGTGTGGGGGAGACCGGTTTGACCGGGAAACCCTAACCATTGAGTATAACGGCGCCAATATCGCCGACGTGCTACGCATGGAGGTAACCCGCGCCCGCGACCACTTCGCCAATATCCCCCCCATTAGCCGCATCCTGCAGATAATGATTGATGTCGGTTTAGGCTACATTAAGCTGGGTCAGCCGGCT
>JALGTV010000064.1 GCA_029821215.1 Candidatus Zipacnadia bacterium
AGCTATCTGCATAGCTATACTGTACAGACCAAAGCGGTAAGCATCAAAGTGCCTGAGAATAATAATGCCATCAACAGTCCGTAGAAGTACGTTGGCAAAGATTATGCCAGCAATAGGTAGGCCCACCCGAATTAATCGCCCCAGCATGCCGATTCTCAGGCGGGGGCGAATATGCAGGCCAGAAGCATAGTGCAGATACAGCAGAGGAACCAGCATCGCCGCCAGCCAGCCCCACATTGCGCCCGTAACCCCATAGGTAGTAGCCCCAAACACAATAAGGAGGAACTGACTGACGCTGAGTATCACGGCCGTGATGGCCAGCACGCTGTAGGTGCCCCACGCCCGCAGCACACAGCGGTAAAGGGCGATGACCTGGCCGCTAAGGATGATTCCTCCACCAATGGCAATTGTTATCCGGGTAAGGTGTCTGGTGCCCACAGAGCCCACATTACCATCCCCAAGCCGGCCAGCGACTCCAATAAAACCACCGCTGTCGTCCCCACATCCTCTATCTGTTGGACATCAGCTTCATCTTCCCGGCCCACAGCCATAGGTAGCTCTTTGCTGACGCCATGCAGTATGCCCAGATGGGCATTAGACAGATATTTATTGAAAAGGTGCACAATTCGCATCAGCCCCCGGCCGGTAGGGCCAATTGCGCGCGCCACCAGAACGCCTCGTACCATCCCCAGCACCATATCCGAGTATGAACTGGCTAACATCATAAATAGCCCGCTAAAAACCGACTGCCGGCGCCGGTAGGGGCGTTCGCTGGCTGGGTGAAGGTGTGGTGTGCTCGTCACTCATTGCTTGTGGGGGGTGTAGATAATATGAATTCAATTCACCATTGCCGTGCCTGGGTTTTACCCTTGGCACTAACTTAGACACGCAAAGTCTCGTATTCAGCGGTTCGGGCCCACCACTGCAACATTTGGATGCGATATGCTCCATAGGCCGGGCTGCACCATGGCCTCTCTTCCACCGGTATCGCTGCCAACTCACTGGCCTCCTGCCTCCTGGCCAGCAAACTGATCCATAAACTGCTCCAGCGTCACCCCGCTTGCTGCCTCGGCATTTTTCATAGTCCCTTTAGCAATTGCCGTGCCTGCTGCATGTATATCCTGGCAGCATACCAGTCCGGCGCGGTCGGCAGACAATTCTGCTCGCTGCTGCCAGGCGTGGCCCAGCTTCTTCAGGCGACTTTTGGCCTGAGCAGCAAGGTCAGCATCCCAAGGCTCACAGTGCTCGGCTATCACCTGCCGCACTGTTTCAGCACAGTCTCCTGCCTCTGCCGGACGCTCAGTAATTATGGCTACTGCTTGTCGAGCCGCCAGGTAGCCGCTGCGTACCCAAGCCAGCTCCCGTCCTATCAAAAATAACAGTTCGGCCTCCTCGGTTACCTGCGCCAGCGCTGCCGGCACCACCAATATTGCCGGACTATCAGTGAGCAGGCAGGGGTACAAGGCCGGTTGGGACACTATGTACAGTTGCGGCGGTTGGATACCTAACCGCTGGGAGGCCCGGCCCGCAGCAGCAATAATCTGTATATGATGCTGCTTGTCAGCCGGCTGGCACTGGCTGAGCAGCGGGGCAAAGACCTCTGCCTCTGATGCTATCTGCTGTACAGCAGTGGTGATTTGGTGAACCACCGGCTCATCTAACCAACGGTCAAGATATTCTCGGTCTTGTTCATACTCCCAGGCCGGCGGCGCGGCAACTGGCACCACCTCAGCCGCTATCCCAGCTAATTCTTCAGCCTGTTCTCCCCCACCCCGCCATGGCTGGCCCACCTCCTGCATCGGCTCCTCGTCGCTGGGTGCCGCTTCTTCCAAAGGCTCAAAAGCATTCATATCAGCGGTGGCCTGCCGCCGCACCACAAACGGGTCCGGTGCAATTTCGCTCAGCCGCCTCAACCGAGCAGCCGCAGTCGGATCAATTTCTTCCAACCGTTCCCAGGCTTTCTGGTCATGGCGATCCTGATGTAGGATATCCTGATATTCGCGCGAGGCTTCGCGCAGTTGATCCATCTCCAGATATCGCTCTGCCAGCCAATGACGCGCCTCATTGTATGTTTGATCAATTTCCAGTGCCTGCTGAGCCAACTGCACAGCTTGATTCACCCGTCGCCGCTCATAGGCTCGTTGGGCCTCGGCAAATTTCGCTTGCGCTGCTTGGTGTCCACTGTCCAATTGTTCAGTACCCATACATAACGCCTCCCATCTGTCCGCAATTTCTCATAACAATCAGCCCGATACTCGCCGCTGGATTGCCACTATCCTTATTGTAAGTATTCCCGGCTCGTAAGTCCAGCAATCTTAGCAGACTGGGTTAGCCATACAGGATGAACAAAATAAGTGCCCCAGCCCTTGCAGGATATCAAAAGATGTGTTATACTAATAGTGTTTCAAATCTCAGGAGTACTATCCTGGGAGTGGGCTGAACTGGCCCGCTCCCCATTTGTTATAAGATAATGGATAGCACAACGAGCCTGGAGTAGGAAATAGCGTGCATATTAGCAAGCATCCTGTGGTGGAGAAAATTGAGCCGCAGATAGCGGATACCTTAGCTGACTTCGGGTATGAACTGGTGCACATGACTTTTGGTGGTCCGGCCGGCCATCGCCGGCTCACCATATATATTGACAAGCCGGGCGGAGTGACCAGCAACGATTGCGGGATGATGGCTCAGCGGCTATCAGTGTTGCTGGAAACTATTGAGCCGGTCGCGGAGCCATGGACGCTGATGGTTTCCTCCCCCGGCCTGGAGCGGCCGCTGACCCAGGACGAGGACTTTGTCCGTTTTACCGGCCAGAAGGCCAAGGTGACAATTCAGCCGCTCGGCGGCAAGAAAAGGACCAGAACCGGAGTCATCCAGGCAGTGGCTAATGGCCAGGTAACACTAATCTCAGGCCAACAAAACTATGAGGTCCCATTAGCTGATGTTACCGCTGCCCATTTGGTTCATGACTGGGATGTGGAACAGGATAGATAGGGGTCAGAGCTTGACCAAGGGACGGATATGCCGATGAATGGCCAGTTTATTGAAGCGCTTGAGCAATTGCACAAAGAAAAAGACATTCCTATGCCCTCGCTATTGCAAACAGTAGCGGCGGCTATGTCCTCGGCGTACCGTAAACACTACGGGGTCAATGAGGACGTCCGGGTGGAGATTGATCTCGAGAATCGGACCGTGCGTATGTTTGCGCGCCGCCCAGTGGCCGAGGAGACCGAAGTTGCTGTTGATGAGAAGGCTGAAGTGGAAACCGAGCAACAGGTAAGCTATGAGGAGCACGAGATAGATACGGCTGACTTTGGCCGTATTGCTGCCCAAACTGCTAAGCAAGTAGTTATGCAGCGCATCCGGGAGGCGGAGCGCGAACGCGATTATGACGAGTTTGCCGATCGCGTCGGTGAAGTGGTTACCGGTGAGGTGCAGCGCCGCGACGCCCATAAGGTCTTTGTGGCTTTGGGACGAGTGGAGGCTATCTTACCGGTCCGGGAGCAAATACCCGGCGAGCCCTATCGGTTCGGCGACCGAATTAAGGTTTACATACTGGATGTTCGCATGACCACCAAGGGGCCTCAGATTATTCTCTCCCGTACCCATCCGTCAGTAGTGGTTCAGCTTTTTGAGTTGGAAGTGCCGGAGGTATATGACGGCATTGTGGAGCTAAAGTCGGTGGCGCGGGAGCCAGGAGTCCGCTCCAAGGTAGCAGTGCAATCTCACGACCCCCAGGTGGATCCGGTAGGGGCGTGTGTCGGCCACCGCGGGGCCCGCGTGCAAGCCATAGTGGATGAGCTGCGGGGTGAAAAGATTGACATTGTCCGTTATGCCGAGGATCCTTCGGACTACCTGAAGAGCGCGCTGTCGCCCGCTAAGGTTAGTCAGGTGAAGCTGAACGAACAAGAAAAATCGGCGCTGGTCATCGCCCCCGACGACCAACTGTCTCTGGCCATTGGCCGCCACGGACAAAATGTTAGGCTGGCTGCTCAACTAACCGGTTGGAAGATTGACATCCGCAGCCAGTCTGAATGGGCTGAGCAGGAAGCGCGGGAGGAGGCTGCCGCAGCCGCCCCCATGCGTGTCTATGAGCTGGCTGCGGAACTTGATGTGGCCAGTCGTGACTTAGTGGAAATTCTCCAGGAAGAGGGAGTAGACATCACCAGCCATGCCAGCAACGTGACTGCCGAGCAAGCTCGCATGATTCGGCAACTGCTCGGCGGCGGAGAAGGAACCTTGGCTGAACTGGAAGCCGGAGAGATATTTATTGACGTATCACAGGCATATCCTGAAGAGGAGGAGGCTACCCAAGGTACAGGCACTTAGTGTCTGTCACCTGGAGGTGGATTATAGTGGCCGAAATTCGTATATTCTCTTTGGCGCGCCAACTGGGACTGCAAAGCAAGGCGTTAATGGCGGCCCTCGCCGAGCTGGGTCTGGAAGATGTTACCCCAGCCTCTGCCGTGGATGAAGATACGGCGCGGGCGGCTGTTGAACTATTGGCTGAGCAGGCCCAAGAGGCTCGCAAGGCCGCCCAAGCAGCCGCCGAAGCCCAGGCAGAGGCTGCCCCCCAGCAGCAACAAAAGGGTGAAGCCGCGGAGGCCGTCGCCGAAGAGTGGGAAGAGGAAGAATACGAGCCGCCCGTCCATCCGGCCGAATTGGAAGCCGGATTGGCTGAGCTTGAGCAGCACTTGCAGCGCCTGCGGGTAGAAGCCCAAGCCGAACAAGCCGACCGCGAAGCTGTCAAGCCCCTGCCGGAATTGGCCGCTCGTCCCCAAGGACCCCGACCTGAAACAGCCATTGAAGTGCCGCCGGTGGTGACTGTGCTGGGTCATGTGGATCACGGTAAGACCACCTTACTTGATGCCTTGCGCAATACCGATGTGATTGCCACCGAAAGTGGCGGCATTACCCAACATATTGGCGCTTCCGAGGTGGCGGTGGACGACAAGCATATAGTCTTCATAGATACCCCCGGCCACGAGGCTTTCACCCAGATGCGAGCCCGGGGCGCACAGGTGACTGATGTGGCTGTGCTCATCGTAGCGGCTGATGATGGCGTAATGCCCCAAACCGTTGAAGCAATTAACCATGTCAAAGCGGCCGAGGTACCGTTGGTGGTAGCCATAAATAAAATAGACCTGCCGGAAGCCGATATTGAAAGGATAAAACAGCAACTGTTAGACCATGAATTAGTGCCCGAAGAATGGGGCGGCGATACTATCGTTGTGCCCGTGTCTGCTTTGCAACGGGAAGGGCTGGATGAACTGCTGGAGATGTTGCTGCTGGTGGCGGAAGTCGAGGAACTATGGGCTGACCCCGAGGCCGACATGGTAGCCGTGGTTATTGAATCTTCCCTGGATGAAAGTGAGGGCGCTTTGGCTACTGTACTGGTCCGCAACGGGACCCTCTCCGTAGGCGATGTGGTGGTTTGTGGGACCGCCTGTGGGCGGGTACGCCGGCTGCGCGACTGGCGAGGTAAATCCGTGAAGACTATGCCTCCTGGCCATCCCGTTGAAGTAATAGGACTTTCGGATGTGGTGGAGGCCGGCGAAATAATGCAAACCGCCGCCACTCTCAAGGAAGCTCGCCAAATAGCCGAACAGCGCCAGGAACAACAGCGTGAGCAGAAGTTAGCGGGGGGAGCGCGACGGCAACTGCGCCACCTGTACCAGGAATTGGGCACTGAAGAGGTTAAAGACCTCAACATTGTCCTGAAGGCAGATGTTTGGGGATCGGTGGAGGCTATGGTCTCTTCGCTGGAACAGCTCAACGAACGACTGGACGAAGTTGATATTGAGATAGTTTATACCGGTGTAGGCGAGCTAAATGAATCCGACGTAATGATGGCCGTAGCCTCTGACGCTTTGATCTTAGGCTTCCACGTGGATGCCACTGCCAGTGTAGAGCAGGCAGCCGCTGATGAACACATTGAAATCCGTACCTATGACGTAATCTACGAGGCCCTCAACGATATTCGCAAAGCAATGCTAGGCATGCTGGAGCCTATCTATGAGGAACGTCTGGTCGGTGAGGCTCAGGTCCTGCACCTATTCAGCAGTTCGCGGGTGGGGGTCATAGCTGGCTGTAGGATTACTGACGGCCAATTGCGCCGGGGGAGCCGAATGGTCGTGGTGCGGGACAGCGAACAAGTCTTTGAAGGTACTTTGGAGTCACTACGTCACTTTGACAATGATGTAGCTAGTATTGACGCCCCCCAGGAATGTGGGGTGGCTAGTTCAGAATTCCGCGACTGGCAGGAAGGTGATATCATCCGAGCCTACGTCCAGGAAGAAGTGCCCCGAACGCTTGAATGAACTGGTAGTTAAACCGCGCTGTCAGTTTCGTAGCTCTTCCCAGCAAGTACCGGCCATCACTTAATCTTACATAGTAAAGCAGCCATATTGGGTAGTACACAAGCAAATGCCCGTCTTTGTTGGCCTATTAACTATCGATTTGCATCTGCCGGAGGCCAATAGCCTCAAAGACAAGCGGCGAGTGTTGGAGAGTTTACTCACCCGCCTGCGCAATCGGCACCAGGTGGCAGTTGCCCAAGTAGATGATACTGACCTCCATCGGCGCGCCCAAATTGCTTTGGCTACAGTTAGCAATAGTCAGGCGCAGGTGCAACGGGTGCTGGACGCTACCTCGCGATTCATCAACTCCCAGCCCGCTGTGGTGGTGGAAGCTGAGAATTGTGAGATTCTTTGACCACCCCTCGGGGAAGTGATGACTTATGCCCACTCAACGGCAGTGTCGGGTAAACGAACTGCTGCGCCAAGAAATAAGCCGGATAATACTTCAGGATCTGCCCCACACTGATCTGGGATTTGTTACCGTGACCGGGGCCGAAGTATCGCCGGATTTGTGCCACGCCCAGATCTATGTGAGCGTGTTAGGCGAAAAGGAGAAGGGCATACAAACCATAACCCGGCTCCAGGGCCAAGTAGGCCGCACCATCCGCGGCAAACTGGCTGAACGTATCGTTCTCAGGTATATTCCTGAACTCCATTTTCAACTGGACGAGACTGCGCGGCATGCCCAGCACATTGAAATGCTGCTGGCCCGTCTGGCCCAGGAGCGAGCTGCCGATGAGCAGGCCGCTTCCCTTCCTATCCAGCAAGACGAGGAGACCGATGAGTCACAATCCTGAAGTGAAGATGCAATCTGAGCTGGCTCCAGCGGTTCAGGCCGATATAATTGCTGACATTGCCCGCTGTATTAAGGCAACCAATAGCCTAACTATCCTCACCCACCAGCAGCCTGACGGGGATGCGGTGGGCAGTAGCCTGGGACTGAGGCTGGCGCTGGTCAAGCTGGGCAAGCAGGTGCAGGTCGCCTGTCCTAACCCCGTACCTGATAAGTACCAATTTCTGCCTGAGGCCGAAACTATACTGACCGAGGTATCCGGCCAACCCCAGGTAGTGGTAGCCGTGGACGCTGACAACTGGTCACGATTAGGAGGCCTGGAGGCGGTAATCCAGGATGCCAACACAACTATCCTGATAGACCACCATGCCACCAACGCCGGCGGGGCTGATCTGGATTACATTGACCCCACTGCGGCCGCTTCAGCAGTGCAGATTTATCACCTGCTGCTGGCGTTGGATGTGGTGCCTGATGCCGATATTGCAACTTGCCTGTATTGTGGCCTGGCTACTGATACCGGCTTTTTTACCTTTGAAAATACCACTCCCGAAGCTTTGTGGATAGCAGCCGAATTAGTGGCTGCTGGGGCAAATCCTCACCAGATTGCTCAGCAGGTCGCTACCCGGCTGAGTCTGGCCGCCGCCATCCTGCGTGGCCGGGCTTTAGCGTCATTACAGACCGCCGCCGACGGCCGGCTGGTGTACGCGACGCTTACTCCCCGTGACTTTGCTCTGGCCGGCCGCCGACGGCCGGCTGGTGTACGCGACGCTTACTCCCCGTGACTTTGCTCTGGCCGGTGCAGATCAAGCCGATACCGAGGGCATAATTGACACACTCAAGTCGGTGGCCGGGGCGGAGGTTGTGGTGTTGTTCAAGGCCGATAGCAGCGGATGCTGCCACATCAGCTTGCGCTCGCCCAGTCTGGATGTGGCCCATATTGCTGCCCAATTAGGCGGAGGCGGCCACCAGGCAGCCGCCGGTGCAGAGGTGGCGGGCCCCTTGCCAGCAGTAACGGCTAAAGTCATCAATAGTATTCAGCAGGCCCTAAATGGGAAGGCATGAGGGATTGTGGACGGCATTGTGCGGGTAGTGAAGCCTCCCGGTATGACCTCGCACGAAGTGGTTGGCTA
>JALGTV010000305.1 GCA_029821215.1 Candidatus Zipacnadia bacterium
ATTGGATCGAAGGCTGGCGCTGGCTGGTGGAAAATACCGGCGTTGATGGCCTCTATTTGGATGGTATTAACTACGACCGGGAGGTAATGAAGCGCGTGGCCAAGGTTCTGTATCGGACCACCGGCAATTACCCAAACCGCATGCAGTTCCACTGTAACGACTGTTACGGCCCCGGCCCCGACGGCGGTCCCCACGTAGGTCCCTCCAGTGTGTTTATGGAGCACTTCCCTTACCTTAGCGATCTGTGGTTCGGGGAACAGTTTGACTACAATCGCAGCCCGGACTTCTATTTAGTAGAGATCTCGGGCATTCCCTTCGGATTGACCGGCGAAATGCTCGACGGCGGCGGCAATCCATATCGAGGAATGCTCTACGGTATGATCAGCAGGTACCATCCCTCACATCCCGCGGTGTGGAAGTTATGGGACGAGTTCGGCATTCAGGATGCCGAGATGATTGGCTACTGGGCTGAGGATTGTCCAGTGGCCACGAACCGCGACGACGTCCTGGCAACTGTCTATCAAAAGAGAGATAAGTTTCCAGGAGGAGGCGCAGTTCTCACCGAATGAGGAGATACCAGTTGAGCCGGGGAAGGGCTGGCTACTGATCCTTGACGAGGCGGAGTAAGCGCGGTAGCGGGAGAAGCTTACACATAGCCTTATGACCGGTGAGAAACTGGAGAAGCGATTGCGACGAGTTCTGCGTGGTGGTTAGCTGGAGATGCTAGCCACCACGCATTAGGCGTTTCTCAGCAGCAGTTACCTTAGAGCCTATTCGAAAAGTCCGGTAGCACGGCAACATATCCGGGCGCAAACAAAATGCAACATGGCCAAGTAATTCTCAATCTATAATAACAATGGTAGGATAATGGATAATTATTGAAGGCTAGTGACCAGCAACCAGTCGTTGCCAGCACAAGCCCATTTAATTATCGCGCTGAATTCCTCTGTCAGCCAAACCCCATCCGCGTAGTTATCCAGAAATAGGAAGGTGAACACATGTTTGATTTATACGGAGTCGAGTCATGGCCCGAAGCTGATTACGGCAAGATATTCGCATCTTTGACGCTGCGACCGGCGAGCGGATAATGAATGTGGTGCGCGTGAATGTGAACCGCGAGTATGGCGATCTGGTCTTCCAGCCGGCGACAGTGCCCGCCAACTACGAGATATACTACCTACCCTTTCCCACCGACGCACTGAGACCTCGTGGATACTATGAGGGCAAAAGCTGGGAGTATTTCACTCCAGAGGATACTGCCGATCCTGCCTGGCTGAAGCGAAATGGCCTCACGCCGGAGCTGCTGGCCAATGAAGAGTGGAAATCGCTGCCTCAACGAACGGAATTTGATCGGTTTGACCCGATGGAGGTCATCGCGACTCAACAAGAGACTACTGATCTTCTGGCCAGACATCCCGATTGTAGCTACCTGCTCTTCCCCGAGGACCGCGAGCATCCAATCAAGATGTTTGACGATCTGCCGCTGAGGTGGATAAATCGCGGCCCGACTAACAACTTCCTGGGCTACGCCCAGCCAGGCGAGTACTACCCGTTGCAGATAGGCGTCTGGGCGGCCCGCCAGCAGATCGACAACCTCACAGTAGCCTTTTCGGATCTCAAATCAGAAGAAGGGAAACCTATCCCAGCTTCGGCCATTACCTGTTTCAATCTGGAGGGAATTGACTGGCTGGGCCGACCGATGCAGAAAGTATTCCGGGTTGGCCAGGGGAAGATAAGGCCGTTGTGGATCGGAGTTCAAATTCCTAAAGATGCTGCCGGAACCTATCAGGGGACCATAAAGATACAACCGCAAGCGGCCCCCGAGACAACTGTCCAGGTAACTATCAATGTGGGCGGGCCCGTGCTGGAAGATGCTGGCGACAGTGAGCTGTGGCGACTCTCCCGGCTGCGCTGGCTAAACTCCACATTGGGACTGGATGACGAGACAGTCCCTCCGTATACTCCCCTTGAAGTCGCCGGTAATACCATTAAATGTCTGGGGCGGGAGGTTAGGTTCGGCGAGACTGGATTGCCCACCAGCATTATAACCCATTTTGACAGATCACAGATCAATCCCCATAAGAGTCATGAGATACTGGCCGCGCCGGTGGAATTGATTGTGGAGACCGATGCGGGGCCAGTCAACTGGACGGCTGGCCCGACGAAGCTGACCAAGGCCACGCCGGGCGCAGTGGTGCGCGAGTCTACTGCTGACAGCGCGCTATTGGCTAAAACTACCTGGACCCAGATGGAGTTCGACGGCTGCATCATCTTTCGGGTGGTGCTGGAGGCCAAAGCACCAGTGGACATTGGAGATATCAGCCTGAATATCCCAGTCAAACGGGAAGTAGCCACCTATATGATGGGGATGGGCAAACGC
>JALGTV010000065.1 GCA_029821215.1 Candidatus Zipacnadia bacterium
TGTAACACTCCTTGCTGGTCATTACTTGCCTTCTGGTAGTGTATTATAGCCCCCCCACGCGCAAGATTGTCAAGGATGGGTCGGAACTTTTCGGCCCCCCTGTCCTGAATAAATAATAGACGCCACTCTCGCCGCCTACCTTGCACCAGGAGCCGCAAGCAGGCCCTAAGCGCGGCTATCAGGGCCTACGGTCGCAGCCGCCAGCAGCCGGACGTGACCGTGCAGGGTCGGCCTCATCGTTGGGGGCGATGAGGCGCTGATCTGACCGATGTCCCCACTAAGCCGCTAGGCACCAGTCAAGTGGTCAAACTTCTCCCCCCCAGCCGCTGATCATTGAAACCTGACGCTACCAGGTCACCTGCCCGTGATGTGCCCACCACCCACAGACCGACTATCCACCGGGGCTGAGGCCGCAGCAAACTTTCTCGGCGCGCATCGCGGCGCTGGTCTGCTACCTGCACCACGTCCAGCACATTTCCTATCAGCTGACTGCTTCAGCGCACAGCTGAAGGCGCCCGCGAAGCAGCGCCAGCTGTGTCTGGCTCATCAGTTGCGGAATCTGCAGTATGGAATCGATGCCCAATGCTGCTGGGGCCACAGACAGTTATTGGCTCCTGTGCCTATGTAGGAGTCCTGCGGCCAGTCCTTAAGCGCGAAATTCTCCGCAGACCAGAATTTGATGCCCCAGTTGAGATAGCCTTCATAGCCAAAGCGCCAGCAGGTCCACATCAGAATACGGTTGGGAATCGCCTTCTGGTCAATAAAGACGATATTGACCCAGAGTGGGTGCGGGCGCCAGCCGGTGGATTTCCGTCACTGCTCGTCCGTGCCCATTATGTCCAATATTGCCGAAATCATTTTCTGGCGCACTTCGTCCAGATCGGCTTTCTTCAAATCGACCTCCTCAAGCCACGTGGCGACTTCCTGCACCTTTGGGGGAGCTGAGCCACGCTCCTGCGCCTCTGCGAGAGTGCTCCGAAACGCAGTTGCATATTTCACATCGTCGACAGCCTCTCTGAACCCTTCCATGGCTAGGGTACCAACAACTCCGTCCACGATGGGGTATGCGATATTGTGCTGGCGGAATGATTGGCCAGAGAAGTCATTCCAGGGGCCGCCCCCGCAGCACATAAAACAATAGGTGCACTCGCCGTCGTAATCCAGGCGCCACAGGAATAACCCATAATTGCGTCGGTATATCTCGGGGTCCTCGACGGGCGTCTGCGGATTGGCATAGTTCCATATTTTATGGCCCTGCCTGTGCCACTCTGCCGTCTGCCCCAACTCAGGGTCGCTGCAGCGATTGAACAAGTTGAGTATGTCACCGACTATTTCAAGCTGTCCCTCGAAGCCGGAAACGAACACCTTTGCGCCCACCTCGTGCACGGCCTCCCACGCCTTTCTCTGTGACTTAAGCCGCTCTCCGGTTGCTTCATCAATCCCGTAGAAGTAGACCTCAGTGAAGCCATATTCGCCGGCGATGGCTATGACCCGCCGTACATACTGCTGCACCTGCCTCAGCTCCTCCGGGTCTGTCGTGTTCCAGTCCCCCCATTCCGCCATCAGAGGTCGGCCCGACATCCCCACTTGCTGCATCAGTCGTAGGGATTCTCGAAGTAGGGATTCGTCGGCGATCAAGGTACCAGCGTGCTTGTCGTAGACCACTGGCGGCCACCAGATCATTGCCGGCGCGACTATGCCATGGTCGTACATATACTGCAGCTCTGCAAGGAACTGCTGGCGGCTCTTGTGCTTGAAGCCGATTTTACCCGTGGCGCTTGCGTCAAGTTCGCCCCAGTAATACAGGCTGTAGGTGAAATCCCCATCAGCATCGTAGTGGGTTTTGGGCGCTGGCAACTCAAACGGCAGTACCCGGACACGCAATTGGACCTGTGCCAGTGTCTGTCCTGTGCTGTTAATCCTCAGATGCCCTCTGTATTGTCCCGGCGGTGTCTGCCGAGGCACCCTTATCGTGATCCATACCTGCTTGTTGAACTGCGCCGGCAAGTCTATCGGCTGTAAGTTATTACTGTCCTGCACAGGGAACTCGTCCAGAGTGTACTCGGTGCCAGTGGCCACCACCTCAGGTGAATCTATCGGCACATATCGCGGCCCGTCGGGGAACTTCAGCTTGAGAGAGTTGTGCTCGTCCTCCATATCCACCCTGACAAGGGTATCGTCATTCAAAAGTAGTTCGGGGATAAGAGTCTTAGCCTTGTGCTGGACGGCAATTCCGTACGGGGCATTTCCGCCCTGATACCAGCACTTCACCCACTTGATGTCGACATTATCGGCCGCGATGGTTCCATTTGGACCGTGTAGGTCGCCGGCCTCTACCAGGAGTTCCGGCAGGCTCTCCGTGGCCCACAATACGAGGCTGACGGGCTCGTATTCACCGGGGCAGGCCGTCACTTCAGCCACCGCCGATACCTCACCCGGCAATTTTTCCGAATACGGGAGCACGAATTGAGGTAATCGGTTTGCAGATATAAGCCACCAGCTTCTTTTAGCACATTTACCGCTTGCCCCCCATGCTATACTATACCGTGACTTTTACACCAGTCTCAATCAATGTAAACCCGCCTCCGCCACATTGGCGGGTAAAACCCAAATTGGGTTTAGTTCTATATATCATTTTCACCTCTCTGCAGTATTGTTTGCTGATACAACTCTTCCCCTGTTCACTGTATTTCTACCCACAGCTTGCCAGACTTCAGCCCAAGGGGACATTCTGTGCCGTTAGCTTCAACCACCTCCTTTAGTTTCTCACCGTACTGAACCTGGAATATCAAGTATGAGATACCACAACCAATTCGCCTGAGGCAGATAAAAAATCCGCACCCAGTTTCAGATGCGGATGATAAACACTAACTATGCTATAGAGAGCAGTTTGTACCGGCTCTAACGCACTACAAACCGAGAGAGAATCATATAATTCTCATCCCACCATTTGAAGATTATTAGCCAGATCAGCAAGGCCCAATGTCTAATCGATTAACTTAGCATCAGTTATTATACCACGATGCTAAATTATCATCAAACGGTTTCCTGAATTTTTTAGCAATTTGGTTAGCGGCCGCCATCATTAGGTTAATAGCGCTTAGGCCTGGGCGTGGGAGAAGAGCGACTACTTCCACCAGCGGTATCGGCAGCGGATAGTAGTGGAGCATCGCATCAGGCGGCTGGTAGGGCTGGGAATATGGCAGAGCAAATACCACGGACAGATGAAGAAATAGTTTCAGGCACTGATAGCCACTACCGTAGCCAACCTAACACTGATAGCGAATTGGCTGGACTCAGAGGGCAGTTGGGGCGGCTTTTTGCGCCGATTTTTGCGCAGTTTCTGGGCCCAGGCGGCTACTGGGGCTTTTCTTGCCACACTGGCGGCCATTGCCACCGAAAATCGGCAATGGGTATAACTTAAGATCGATCTGGTCAATCCTATCTGTGCCCCAAGTTAGCTAATCTGCGCCGCCCCAAAGCCCCCTTTCCGGCCGGGTCTCTAGGGGATGACAACTCAGGGCCTCGCGCAGATCTGCCAGGCCAGCGTGCAAGTACTGGACAGTGGTATCCAGGCGACTGTGGCCCAGTAGCTACTGCAGTGAATACAAATCGCAGCCGCCTTTAAGCATCAAAGTGGCGAAAGTGTGGCGCAGCGTATGTAGGGTTATTCCTTCGTCGTCTATTTCTGCTTTAACCAGGCCCCGCTGGGCATACTTGTGGTAAAATTCTTTAGCATCACCGTCGGGGATATTGGTTACCACAAATCGACAGTTTGGTCCTTGGTCATTGATCTCAGTTTTGATTAGCACTAGGCGCCGGTGAGGCCACGAGCCGGCAGCATACCGCGCTTCGTGCAAATTGCGTACCTGCCGCTATCTCTGTTCGTATTCGCTTTGAGCCGCCTGCAGATGCGGCTCAGCCATCCGCACAGCCGCGCATTGGGAATCAGGCCAATCAGGTATTCTACCCCATGGGCTTCGCACCAATCGTAGATGGTGGGTATGGCAAAGCCGCTGTCAGCCCGGAAGATAATCCGTACATCCGCCGCAGATCCTTAGCCTCAATGCTGTTTTCCAGCCGGCAAAGCGTGGGCTAGGAAGCCAGTTCATGGTTAGTTTCCGGCAACAGTTGGGCCACTGTTTTGAATACCGGATCACTGCGCAACTGGTCGGCACCATTGCAATCTTCATAGCCGCAGGCAATCTGATATATGCGCTGGGCAAATATGTCCTCAAGACTATGTTTAATCCACCTCGATCGCGTCCGTCGGTGATGGCTGCTGCCAGACTTTTAGTCAGGCC
Source organism: Candidatus Zipacnadia bacterium (assembly GCA_029821215.1). Classification (GTDB taxonomy): domain Bacteria; phylum Armatimonadota; class Zipacnadia; order Zipacnadales; family Zipacnadaceae; genus JALGTV01. The sequence continues at coordinate 4,305 of JALGTV010000065.1, forward strand.
CAGTTGCTGATCTATCTTCTGCAGCAGCATCAACCCGCCGTCGGAACTGATAAGACCGCTCTCAAAATTGCCAATAATTTCCTTAGAATGAAGGATTCCTAACTCAAGCCGCGGATTACGCTGTGTCATTGGCGGGTAGGCCTTCCGAAACGGCCGTATTGTTTGTTACAACGCTATTGCGCCGCCTGCCCGCTAATACTTTCCTCTGTCTTATGAATAATGCAGGCTAAAACAGCCCACCAACCCCCCAATTGCGCAAGAAGCTGGCTTTTTACTATGTTTTGAAAAAAAGATTGCGGTGAGGAAGAATGCTCCTACACTTTGCCGCCGCGACCTGGCAAACAACGGGAGCGCAGCGGCCTAACTTCGGGGCTAACCTCCCGCCTTCGCTGCGCAGAGGGAGTGAACAGACTTTCCAGACCTGGTGCGAACGGGGTCGCCACAAATAGCTCCCGGGCAGTGCAGGAGGGAAGTGAGAGCTTGTGGCGAAAAGTTAACGACTTGATTGGCGCAACAATTTCGCTGGGAGGTACTGACATTGTTTGATCTCCGGGTAGAACAGCAAGTCCAGATTGAGGAACTGATAGAAGCAATGACGCTGGAGGAAAAGATGGCGCAGTTGACCGGGTACACCATTGGGAAATTGGTTGAAGACAACCAGGTATGCCGTGCCAAACTCGAAGAATATTTGGGCAACGGGATAGGCCAGATCTCACTGTCAGCCGGCGCTATTGAGCAGCCAGCCGAAAAGACGGCTGACAATGCCAATGCTGTCCAGCGGTTTCTGGTAGAGGAGACGCGCCTGGGCATTCCTGCGATCGTCAGTGACGAATGCCTCAGTGGATTTGTTTGCCGGGGAGCTACCCACTTCCCCCAGGCCATCGGAATGGCGGCTACCTGGAGCCCAGAGTTAGAATCCCAGATGACCGATATCATCAGGCAGCAGGCTCGCGCCACGGGTACTCATCTGGTGTATGCACCGGTGCTGGAGGTCGCTCGTGACCCCCGCTGGGGGCGCACCGAGGAGACGGCGGGCGAAGACCCCTACCTGGTTGCCCGAATGACCACCGCCTTTGTCCGCGGTTTGCAGGGTGAGGACCTCAGCAAGGGGATCATAGCCACTCTCAAGCATTACGTTGCCTACAGCTTTTCGGAGGGCGGCCGCAACTTGGCTCCGGTTCATGTCGGCCCGCGAGAGCTGCGCGACGTGTTCCTGTTTCCCTTTGAAGTTGGGGTCAAAGAAGGCCAGGCCCAGTCAGTGATGGCTGCTTATCACGATATAGACGGCGTGCCCTGTGCTGCCTCCAAGGAGCTGCTGACCGATATACTACGGGATGAGTGGGGCTTTGAGGGCATTGTGGTAGCTGACTGGGAGGCTACCAGTTTTCTGTACAACTTCCACTACACGGCCACCGACGCCACCGACGCCGGCAAGCAGGCATTGAGCGCCGGGCTGGATATAGAAATCCCCAACCCGGACTGTTACACTGAAGGACTTATCCAGGCTATCCGGGCAGGCGAGTTGCCCGAGGAGATGGTGGACCGGTCGGTTCGTCGGCATCTGCGGCTGAAGTTCTTGCTGGGTCTGTTTGACGATCCGTATGTCCCGGCCGGCGAGGTGAAGAAAATCTTCGATCTTCCCCAGCACCGCGCGGTGGCCCGGGAGGCGGCTCGTCGCTCCATTACCCTGCTGAAGAACAAGGATAACTTGCTGCCGTTGGACAAGGGTGTTGCTTCTATCGCCGTGGTCGGACCTAATGCCGCCAGCACTCGCAATCTGCACGGAGACTATGCCTACACAGTCTATAAAGGTTCGGAGGGTGATGCGGTCAGGATTGTCAGCATCTTGGAGGGTATCCAGCAGCACGTCTCGGCCGATACACAGGTCCGCTATGCCCGGGGATGTGACGTAATGGACACTTCAGTGGAGGGTTTTGACGAGGCCATCCAGGCCGCTGCCGACTGTGATGTGGTGGTGGCTGTGGTGGGGGGCAAGTCGGGGCTGCATAAAGATGGCACCTCCGGTGAGAACTTGGATCGAGCTGAGTTGGACCTGCCCGGTGTTCAGAAAAAGCTGCTCAAGCAGTTGCGGGACACCGGCAAGCCGATAGTAGCTGTGCTGGTCAATGGCCGGCCATTGACTATCCAGTGGATGGCTGAGAACATACCGGCGATAGTTGAGGCATGGCTACCCGGTGAAGAGGGCGGTAATGCAGTGGCGGATGTGCTATTTGGCGACTACAATCCTGGTGGCAAGTTGCCGGTTTCGTTGCTGCGTACCGTTGGCCAGGCTCCTACCACCTATGACCGACGGTTCTCCTCATCGGCTAAGTGCGCCCAGTATGTATCAACCTGCCGGGAGCCACTGTATCCCTTCGGCCATGGGCTGAGCTATACGCAGTTTGCCTACCGCGGGCTGGAAATTGCTCCTGAACAGGTGCAGGATGAGGAGGAAGTCCACATAAGCTGCGAGGTGGAGAATGTCGGTCAGCGCGCCGGTGACGAAGTCGTGCAACTGTATATTCACGACCCAGTGGCGACTGTGACCCGGCCCCGCAAAGAGCTCAAAGGCTTTCAGCGTATCAGCCTTGAGCCGGGCGAGAAGAAACGACT
>JALGTV010000066.1 GCA_029821215.1 Candidatus Zipacnadia bacterium
CGACCCATTGGTATCGCCCAGGGCGAACCCACTAATTGCCCTTGGGCATCAGTACGGAAAGCAGCTTCGGCATAAAGTGGTCTGGTGTATCCTGCTCCCAGTGGGATACCTTCGGCCTGTACTGCTTGGATAAACTCCTCTCGTGGCAGGCCACCAAATTGGGTAGCATCATAGCGCATGATGTATAGGTGATAGCCGTGGCGCGTAACCCGCTCATCGCAGCGCTGCGGCTCAATACCTTCCACGTCTTGCAGCCTTTCATCAAGATAGTAGGCATTGGTATTGCGCAGGTCTTGCTGCTCATCCAGGCGCTTTAGCTGGCAACGCAGGATGGCGGCTTGCCACTCGGTCATCCGATAATTGCCGCCGAGGATATCGTGTTGATACCAGGCGCCGTCCTGCACCCGACCGCAGTTATGTAGCGACCAAGCGGCTTGATAGATGCTTTCATCATTCGTCAGGATGATACCGCCCTCTCCGGCATTCAAGTTTTTGCTGGCCTGGAAGGAGATGGCTCCGACGTCGCCGATAGCCCCTACCCGCTGCCCTTTCCATTCTGCACCCCAGGCGTGACAAGCGTCCTCGATCAGCTTCAGACCGTGGCGGCGGGCGATAGGCAGAATTCTATCGAAATCTATAGGGCAACCGCCCAAATGCACCCCGATTATCGCCTTGGTTTTAGGGGTAATCGCTGCCTCTATTGCGTCCGGAGATATACAGTAGGTATCAGGTTCAATATCCACGAACACCGGGATAGCATTGACTAATACACAAGCACTGGCCGTCGCAACGAAGGTATACGGGGGAACAATCACTTCGTCTCCACAGCCGATGCCGCAAGCCATCAAGGCCACTTGAATTGCTACTGTTCCATTGGTTACAGCCACTCCAAAGCGCGCTTGCTGATAGTCGGCGAACTCCTGAATGAAGGCTTCCTTTTGCTCTCCGAACCACCAGTTGCCACTGCGCACCAAGTTAGTGAGGGCCTGGACCTCAGTTTCATCAAAAATCGGCCAGGGAGGCCACGGCCGGTCGGGTGAACGCACTGGTAATCCGCCATTTATCGCAAGGGCTGAGTCAGTCAGAGTCATGGTGACTTACCTCCTCTTATTATTGCTGGGGGGATATAAAATAAGTGGTGGGCGCTGGTGGACTTGAACCACCGACCTCTACCGTGTCAAGGTAGCGTTCTCCCTCTGAACTAAGCGCCCACTAATCTGCCATTATAGCAAAAGTCGTAGGCAGTGTAAAGTCGGCTGTCTACCAGATGGCTGCTGATAGCGACCGCATGATGTTGGCGAAGAGGGAGGAGCAAAAAGAAACGGGAACTTGGGCAACCAAGTCCCCGTATTGGTCAACTATGGACCACAGTTAGAAGCCGATGGTCAGACCAGCCGCAAGGAGTTGAACATCGTCCCACGAGCTTAGGGACAGAGTATCATTCAGTTCCTGACGGGCATAGGTCACGTTTACGTTCACGCCATCGGCCACCTGCTTGGTCATCTGGACACCCCACAGGGTATCGTAGGGCGCGTCACTGTAGCCAGATGAGCCGTACTGGGTGTGGTTCCACCAGCTGCTATTGCTGCTGACGTCATAATAGACAACCTGGAATGGGGTGGAGCCGATACTGAAATCAAGCTGTCCACCTATGACTTCCAGGTTAGCCATCGCCAGCGGGTTGCGCAACCAGCGCTCCCACGGGATCCAGACCAGTGCGCCATCGTCGCCATAGGCCTCCCAATAGGGATTGGCTGACGAGAAGAAGGGGTCAAACTCGGCATCTAAGTCGGAGAAGTATCCCCGTAGTGCCCAGTTCGGTGCCTTCCAAACGTCTACCATGGCCATATAGCCGGCTGGATCATTGTGCCCGAAGCTGCTAATACCGCCAGCATCCTCGGTCAGCCGAGCATACTCAAGGAGCAGCTCGCGGCCGCCCCAGAACTCAGCCCACAGATCAGCACTCCAGCCTTCCTCCTTGGCCCAGCCATCAGCCAGCCAGTTAGCACCAATGCCCCAATAAGGAGCATTGTATTCCCAGCGGGCTGACAGATAGCCATCGTCAGCTCCATAGGAACTGGCCATGCTGGTGGTGTCGAAAGTATAGCTGGAACCACCAGCGAAGAACTCCCAGTCTACGTTAGTTCCCCATACGCCGGAGAACTGACCACGGACGCCCTGTTGTGAGAAGCGCTCGTTGTTAACCAGAAGGCCGCAGCCATAGTTCTGGAACTGGCGACCTACAGTCCAATTACCCTCGATTAGTCCGGTGGTATTGAACTGGAGAATGGCCTCGTCCAGCCATACAGTCTCGGCCGAGCGGCCGTCAACGCAAGGGACGGACGGATTCGTCCAGTTGATCCACGTTGTCCGCCACGGATCACAGGCGTCACGCACCTTAAGGGTGATCTTCCCTGACAGATCGTCAGTTATGTCACCCTCAATGCCGATCTTGGCCGTCAGGTTGTCGAACTCCTTATCGGCGTTGAGCTTCTTGTATACCTGACTGCCATCGGTGCTGCTGGCCAGACCGATACGATAGTCAATCCAGCCAGTGACCTCCGGTCCTTTCTCCTGCTCCAGAGCAGTGACCCGATCACCGAGGTCGTAGACATCATCCTGCAGGTAATCTACATCATCCCGCAGGTCAGCAAGCTCATCGCTGAATTCAGCGGTGAGGTCTTCCACGATGCTGCGAACCTCATCGTAGTCAACTTCTCCAGGCGGGCCTTGCGCACCGGCAGGACCAGCCGGGCCAGCAGGACCAGCCGGACCAGCCGGACCAGCCGGGCCAGCAGGACCAGCCGGGCCAGCAGGACCAGCCACTCCTCCTTCTACTTGGATGGCGTCCAGAAGGCGGCTAACAGCCATGGCGAACTCATAGCGCGTCATGGCGCGATTGCCGCGGAAGGTGCCATCCGGATAGCCGATGATTACCCCCATATCCACCAGGCGCTGTACTGCGTCATAGGCCCAGTGATCAAAGGGGACAGTCTCGGCAGGAGTGGCCTGAGCGTAGGCCGGAACCGCAATGGCTACAACAAGGCACAGAGCTACTATGTACTTAGTCATGTTATGTAGCCCTCATGTAGTGGGTCTCTGAGGAAGCAACCATTATCCATCAAGTTGCTTCACCGTCGCGAATCGAGCTTTAGCGTTGGGCTCTCCAGAGAGTGTCCTTTGTTTCCTCATCCGGATGTACCCATTGGTGCCAGTGATTCGCTGGGTTCTCAATCGCCGACCCTCTACCGCCCTGGCACGAGGTACCCTCCTTTCTTGGCCAGAATCGGACGGCAGTGCGATTAAGTGCTCATCAATACCGGGGACCTGCGGCCCCCGTACAATCACTATAGACTATAGCATATTCGTTATCGGCTGTCAAGTACAAATACTTTGACAGCGCAACCATTGAATAGTCTTGGTAATTGCGGCCAGTTACTCAGGTGTATCGTCGTCGGCATCTTCGCTGCTGTCGTCCTCTTCCTCTACCCATACTCTACCCGTGCCCCCACAGTATGAACAGCGCACCGTGCCCCACTGGCGGACGCTGCGCCCCGCCGCAGATAGGCACTCCCGGCAACTGCGACCACCACTAACTGTACATACTCCCTGCCCCCGACAGTGCTCGCATTCTACTAATTTGGCTCCCATCATTGTCACCTTCCTGTCAGATGAACAATATATCAATCACCCGGGCCAGCCGCTGCCGGCTGTACTTGAGATTACTTGTTTAACTGCTGCCACCAGGGTATATCCTCTGGGAATAGGGTATTGGTGTTGGTAAGGACCGGCTGCCGCCAGCAGGCCAGAGCTTGGTGAGGAATCCCAAGAGCGCCAGTCGGCGATGGCTCAAAAGGCGGGGCCAGCAGGGAAACCGGATACATTATCGCTGTATGTTCAAATTCAGCCAACACTGCCCGCGCCTGCTTCACCTGCTCAGCTACGATTCGGGTAGACTCGCCCGATCCACTTACGGTAATGTTCTGGAGCATCATTCGCAACGCCTGCATCGCCAGAGTAGCTGAGGATACAGGCCCCGCCGCCAGCAGATAACCAGCCTGCCAGCGGAAGCTGCCCTGGTATGGGGGTTCATCAGCGGTGGTTACGCAGTAGGTATGCAGCCGCCGACCTGGGTCGCTATTGGAAGACACCTGCACCACGGCGCTCGTTACGTTATCCGTGCCAACCAGGCCTATATCGGCATCACCGGAAGCGCTATGATGGACAATAATATCTTGGCTACTTGCGTCACGGCCAGATAACAAGTAGGAAGTCACGAACGCAACCGGTGAGGTACGCGCCAGGATGGTAAGCGGTGTCTCGCCCGGGCGATCCCGATATTGTTCACCCTCCTGGCGGCCCAGAGCACGCAATAGGGGAGTTAGCTCGCGAAAAAAAGGAGTATAAGGCTGTTTCCAGGCAATGTGCAGAGCCGGCGGCCCCTCATATTCAGCCTCCAGATCAATCACAGCATGCCCGTTGTAATCTTTGACCGCCCCCCGAACCTGCCAGCCGGGGGGAAGTTGGCCGGTTAACATCCCGTGCTCTGACGACCATGCTATTAGCTCTGAGGATTGGGCTGGGTGGGCGGCATACTGACACCGCTGCACACAAACAGTAGATAGCAAGGCCGCCAGCTCCGGCATTATTTCATCAAACTTGTCCCTGCTTGCATAGGCTACCGTCAGCAGGGCAATTGGCCTCTGGACATAGACAGCCACAGCGGCCATAACGGATTGTTCGCTGAAAGTTAACTCTCCCGTAGCCAGGTAGACACCAGTGGCGTCCTCCTGTTCTATGCAATGGGCTTGCTCACCGAAATTAGTTGAAAACAGTTGTTGCCAGGCTTCCAGGACACGCTCAGCGATGGGCAAGGGGTCACTATCTAATTGGCTTTGGTCCAATTGGGTGACTATCGGCCAGATAAAAATCCCCGCATCCCCGCCGGTAGCATCAGCATGGAAAATACCGTCCTCAATGCTGGCCTGCCAGCCGCTGGGCAATGTCATCGTCAGTGAAGAAGCCTGATAGAACCGAGGCTCGCTGGGTGGGGGAGAGGGAGCAGCACTTGAGGGCGGCGGCTCAGCAGGGAGCGGTGATGCCGACTCAGCAGGGGGCGGTGATGTCGGCTCGGATATTAAGCTGAGACCGCGGGCCAGTGGCTCAAGGTACTCGCGCACTGCCACCTCCTGACCAGGGTCATAAAAGGTGCCTAAGAGACAGTACCCAGACTCAACAATGTAAACAACGAAAAGCGAACCGTAGTGCACATTATCGTTGTGAATTATTTCTCCACTGACCTCTAAGCCCGCCTGGCCGCTTTCAGTGGTAATGGGATGGGTCTGCTGGCGCCGATAGTACCATCTTTGCTGTAGCAAACGCTCATGTCCGGCGGCTGCCTTTTCCAGAGTCGGTTCTGGGTCCGGGGTAGTCCATACGGCTAACTCTACCGGCCACCTTTGTGGGTCTGCTGGTAGCAGACGCACACCACTCTGTGCCTCATCGCCTGCCACGGTCCAGCCGTCAGGAAGCACCAATTGTAGGCCAAGAGCAGGCAGGCTAAGTAGATGAGAAGATGGCAGCCGGCTCTGACTCCAGCTAATGGCAACGGCCATCAGCAGGCAAGTTATGACTAATATACCCGCCACTATTGGGAGCTGCCTGTGACTTGGCAACTGGTTCATACCTAATTTATCCCCCCTGGTACTCAATAAAACCTGCTCGGCAGGACAGCTACCTCCCGCGCAGGTTCATGGGTCCCACACAATGATGGTGTTAGTTACTCTACGGGTACTTTCTGGCCGGTTTCCGCTGACTCGTAGACGGCATCAAGCACTATCTGGCTCCACAGACCGTCCTCGCCCGGCACCGGCGGCTCAGTGTCATTGAGTACAGCTTCGGCAAAGGCTTCAATCTCTTCCTGGTACATATTGCGCATGTCTGAGGGAATAATGAATTTATCTTGGAGGCCGTTCTCGGTCAGTTCAATAACCCGCAGTGTTCCTGCTCCCGACTGGCCCAGGACACCTTCCACCACCATAGTTGCCTCACTGCCATTTATTTCAATAAGATTCTGAGCGGCGTCAGTGCAGAAATAGGCATCAGCTACTCCAAACGCGCCGTTCTCAAACTCGTAGAGAGCCAAGCAGGTGTCCTCCACGCCCCAATACTGGTGAATCACGTTGCCCGTCATCGCCATCACCGACGCCACTTTGGTGCCAATAATGAACTCCAGTAGGTCGGTAGCATGGTTGCCTACATCCATAAAGGAGCCGCCCTTGTGCAGCTCCTTGTTCTGGCGGAAAACCGTCGGATCAGGTGGGTAGTCAAAACCAAACTGAGCCCGCCCGGAGACAATCTCACCTAGTGCGCCCTCAGCCACCAGCCGCTTGGCTTCGACTGTCATATGGTGAAAGCGCATCATAAAGCCCACTCCGAATTTGACGCCGTGCTCCGCACAGATTTGTACCATGGGCCTGACCTCGGCGGCATCACGCGCCAGTGGCTTCTCACAAAAAACATGGATACCAGCCTGAGCACAGGCCTCTACCTGCTGGCGATGTATGTGTGGGGGAGAGGCGATGTAACACGCATCAATGTCAGATTGGTGCAGCATCTGCTGTACATCTGTAAACCAGGGTACGCCGTCATACTTTTCGGATACGGCTACCACTTTCTCCTTGGTACGACTCATTACCGCCGCCAGCTCGCTATTTACAGCGGGTATGATACCTTCCGGAATTGTCCGGCTGTCAGCGATTCCCGTAGCGCCGATTACACCCCAACGTACTTTGTCCATATATGTCACCCTTTCTAAAAAGTCTCTACCAGTGATGTGGCTATATGCTATTGTTATGTTACTATAGAATTATTCAACACTTGCCGCTTTTGGACCTTCTTGC
>JALGTV010000067.1 GCA_029821215.1 Candidatus Zipacnadia bacterium
ACCGCCTCCAGGGTCTGCTCGGCACTTACTCCCTCCTGCTGCAGGTACTGCATATATGACTCAACCTGATTGGCAGTTACGCTATTGACCAGTTCCTCAGGCAGGTCAATATCAGTAGCCGCCGCTACCACGCTCACCGCCATGTTCCTGACGGCCTCGTCAGCCGCCTTCTCCCGGCTCTGGATGAGCTGCTCTCGCACCCGGTCGCGCAGCGCCTCCAAACTCTCTAACTCTTCATCCACCTGGCCAGCAAACTCATCATCCAGCTCAGGAAGCTGCCGCTGTTTGATTTCTTTGATAGTAGCTTTGATTATGACAGTCTGGCCAGCTAACTCCTCGTCTTCGTGGTCCTCTGCCACGGTCGTTTCGTCAGTTACTGTCTGGCCGACCAGGTGCCCTGAGAGCTGGCGGGCCACTGGCTGGTCGCTGTCACGGTCAGCAATAAATCGCGCCGTGGTCTCTTCTACTACTTCTTCGGTATCAGCCCGGCAAACCTGCACTTCAGCCTGGACCACATCGCCCTCGGCCACAGAGTCCCGATCTACCTCAATTTCCTCCGCGTACGCTTCACGCAGTTGCTCCAACTGCTGTTGGATATCTTCATCAGAAACTTCGGTATCCGGGCGCAGCAGCTTGAGCGACTTATAATCAGGCAGGTGGGGCCGGGGATGGACGGTCACCACCGTTTTCACTTCTACTGTCTCACCCTCGGCGAAGTTCTCTACTTCATCTAAGTCAGGCAACTCGGGCTGCGACAAGGGCCGCAGCCGCCCCTCATCCAGGGCCGGCACGAATATGTCCTCCACAAACAGCCCCCAGGCCACCTGCCGGATAACATCTTGGGGATATTGGCGTTTGATAACCGCGGCTGGAGCTTTCCCCGGGCGGAAACCGGGCACCTGGCCCTGCTGGGCCAGATGCTGGTAAGTTTTTGCGAAGATATTACTCATATCCTCAGGATCAGCTATAACCTGCACTTCTACTTTACTACCGGGTAATTCGTTTGTCTGGACTTTCACTGTCAATACCGCTTCCTATTGGTTATGATTACCCACCAACAGACCTCGGGCAGATACCCGAGGAAGAAATATAGGTGGGCGGGTAGGTTTTTGATATGAGCGCGATGGTGGGCGCGGGGAGATTCGAACTCCCACGGGTTGCCCCACATGATCCTAAATCATGCATGTCTGCCAATTCCATCACGCGCCCCGATCAGCTATAGGCAGTCGCGACAGGAATGTCGCTCCTACCAGACCCCAAGCCGTTGCACCCGTGCCTGCCATTATCTGTTACTGTCCACTGACGACGGTCTACTGTCCACTTGCTTTCTGGTGGGTGGTGCAGGGCTCGAACCTGCGACCTGAGGATTAAGAGTCCCCTGCTCTGCCAACTGAGCTAACCACCCACGTCTAATCTATTGTCTATGTCCCTGCCATTGTTCAGTGGCACAGGCATCCTGCCTGTGTTTTGGGTCTTTCACGGGCTGGAAGCCCGTGCCACCGGAAACGGAGCCCATGCCTCTAAAAATGAAGTTCTATGCCGTATGCTGCCGTTCTCTGCCGTTAGCTGTTGTTAGCTGTTGTTAGCTGCCGTTAGCTGTTGTTAGCTGCCGTTAAACTGGTGTTAAACTGCCGTTAAACTGGCGTTAAACTGCCGTTATCCTGCCGTCAACTGGCGCGCCTGGAGGGATTCGAACCCCCGACACCCGGATCCGAAGTCCGGTGCTCTCATCCACTGAGCTACAGGCGCACCCCCCCGCTTCACCACTCGGTATTCGGCATTCAGTCCGTGCCGTTTTCGCTGACCCCTGAGCCCTGAACCCTGCTCCCTGATTAAAATGGGGTGGACGAGGGGACTCGAACCCCCAACCACTTGAGCCACAGTCAAGTGCTCTACCTTTGAGCTACGCCCACCATTATGTCAGGGTTCGGGGCACAGTCTTCAGGGTTCAGTTGCCGTCCCGCTCCCCGCCGTTTCTGCCGTTCTCTGCTGTTGTCTGCCGTTATCTGTCGTTCGCTGCCGTAAAATGGCGCGCCCGGCCCGATTCGAACGGGCGACCCGCGGCTTAGAAGGCCGCTGCTCTATCCGCTGAGCTACGGGCGCATTGGGAACGGCGGTTTAACGACAGTTTAACGGCAGATAACAACAGTTTAACAGCAGATAACAGCACCCAATGCATAGCGGTAAATGCTGTCTTTGGAGCGGGAGACGAGATTCGAACTCGCGACATTCAGCTTGGAAGGCTGACGCTCTACCAACTGAGCTACTCCCGCTCTCCTGCCCGCTGCGGCGATGACCTCCCGGCCTGTCGCTGATGGAGTGGTCGGGGCGGCCGGATTTGAACCGGCGACCTTCGGCTCCCAAAGCCGACGCGCTAAGCCAAGCTGCGCTACGCCCCGACAGCCCAGCTTTGCCTATAGTATACCTCACATTACCTCCGCCGTCAACCTGGTCACTGCGGTAGCCAGCCGCTGCAGCTTGAGTAAACCCGCCCAGGCGTGGTATAATTTCAGTAGTCTCATTCCACAACTACCGGGGAGGCTGAGGTAACATGGCCGGCCATTCCAAGTGGGCCAACCGGGTCCATCGTAAGACGCGTCAGGATAAGAAGCGCAGCAAGCTGTTTGGTAAGCTGTCGCGCCAGATTATCGTGGCCGCCCGTCAGGGCGGAGGAAATCCCGACCATAATATTCAGTTGCGGACCGCTATTGAACAAGCCAAAGCCGCTGATATGCCCAAGGACAATATTGAAAACGCTATCAAGCGGGGCAGCGGCGAGATGGATGGGATGCAGTTTTACCACACGCTCTATGAGGGCTACGGGCCCGCGGGCATAGCCCTGATGATAGATTGTCTCACTGATAATGCGCAGCGCACGGTCGCCGAGATTCGCAGGCTGATGAAGAAGCTGGATGCCAGCATGGGGGACGCCGGCTCCGTCACCTGGATGTTTGACGCTCAGGGCGTTATTGTGGTGCCCAAGGACAAAGCGGACGAAGATACCGTGTTTATGGTAGCGATAGAAGCCGGAGCCGAGGATATCCTGGAGGAGGACGATACCTGGGAGATCAGAACCCAGCCCCAGGACTTTGACATAGTCTATGAAGCAGTGAGCAAGACCGGCATTCCTACCGAGCGGGCCGAAGTGACTATGGTACCCAAAACTACTACCCCGGTACCCGATGATCAGGCTAATAAGGTGCTGCGACTGTTAGACGAACTCAACGACCACGAAGATGTGCAGCATGTCTTCTCCAATTTCGAGATCTCCGACGAAATCCTGGAAAAGATGGAGGGGTAGATAATCTCGGTTCGTTGGATGCTTGCCCATCAGGGAAAGCTAACTACACCACTACAATGTTAGACTTGACCGTAGATTTTTGTGGCATTCATCTGGCCAACCCGCTGGTGGTAGCGCCAGCGGGTATCACTGAGACTGCCGACCGTATTAAGCGGTGTGAGGATGGCGGAGCGGGGGCGGCAGTGATGAAAAGCTATTTTGAGGATGAACTGCTGCGTCGTTCCCCTACTCCGCGTTTCAAGCTCATCCGCCGCTACCTAGGACCCTACCCAGCTACTACTCTTTACTCCTTTGAACAGGCCAGCAGCTATGGATTAGCCGAGTACGCCGACCAGATACGCTTGGCCAAGGAAAGCTGCACCATGCCTGTTTTGGGCAGCATTGCTTGTGTGACTCTGGAGCACTGGGAGCAAGCGGCGGCCATCTGCCAGCAGGCTGGGGCTGATGGGCTGGAGCTTAGTGTTTCTTGTCCTCATGGCCCCCAGGTGATGGGTCAGATGGACATGGCCCAGCTTATGATTGAGGCGCTGAATGCCGCCCGTCAAGGAGCGGGACAGATTCCCCTCATCCTTAAAGTCTCTCCTCAGCTTGACAACCCGACCGCTACGGTACGGGCACTGGCCGAGGCGGGTGCTGATGGGGTGGTAATGTTCAATCGCTTCACCGGTCTGGAGATTGATCTAAAAGTCGAGCAGCCTATTATGCACGGCGGATACGCCGGCCACGGCGGGCCCTGGGCCTTGCACTATGTCCTGCGCTGGATAGCCTCCACCTATCCTACTGTGGACATCCCTATCGCTGCCTCCGGGGGGGTGTCCACTGGTGAGGATGTGGCCAAACTACTATTATCCGGAGCTACTGTGGTGCAGACTTGCTCAGCAGTGGTGTTGCGTGGTTACAATTACGTTGGACGGATGGTTGCCCAGCTCCACGAGTTCATGGAGCAAAAAGGCTACCAGACTCTGGCCGAGTTCCGGGGCAAGGTCTGCGCGCGCATCCGAACTAATGAGCAAATCCAGCGCGCCCAGGACTGTGTGGCCCAGATTGATGCTGCCCACTGTACCGCTTGTGCTGCCTGCCAGACGGTGTGCATCTACAACGCCGTCACCCGACAGGAAGACACATACCGTATCTCCCCGGCTGCATGTCAGGGCTGCGGGCTGTGTGCTGCGGTTTGCCCGACCGAAGCGATACAGATGATCCCCCTTAGTTAATTCGATCTCCGTGTCTTTCACCGCTTTTTTGCCGAACTACTGCTCAAGTCAACGGCCACAGTGCCGATACACTTATTGAGCTTAGTCCAACTTCAAAAGCCCTCACATCCTGTGGCGGAGAATTTAGTGGATGCACACAATTCAGGATACAGAGCAGTTAACTTATGAAGGCGTTGTGGTCCCCAGCCCGGATCCGTGGAGCAGCCAGCAGCGGAATCTAATACGGAAGCTGGCCCACGAGATCCGCTCGACTCTGGCTTCAGCCCGCATCTGCGCGGAAGTGCTGGCCGGCGACCAGCCACCTCCCGACGGCAAGAGGCGCCGCTATGCAACAGTACTCACCGAACAGACTGCGCATATTGCCCACCTACTGGACGACTTTATCGCTATTACCGATTACGAAACTGATGTTGAACCGACTGCCACCGAGATAGTGGATATCAATGCTGTCGTCTGGGAAGCTGTTCGCTGCCTTGACTCGTTGGCTCAACAGCGCTCCATATCAGTGAAACTCACGCCATCCGCCATCCCCAGCATAGCCGCCGGCAGTCAGACTCGGCTCACTCAGGCAGTGCGTGGATGTCTGGAGTACATTTTGCGCACGATAGCCGAAGACACACAGATTGAAGTAGCAGTTAGCCATATTACCACCCACACGGGCCGACCGGCGATAGCAGTTTATATCAAATGTGAGCCCAGCCCGGAGAGGCGGATAAACCTGCACCTGCTAAATGATTCTGCCTGGGAGACGATTACCTTGAGCGCGGTGGATCATATCATCACCGCCCACCGAGGCTACGTGGAACCTTTGGAGGCAGAGCACATCGGCTTGCAGATAGTTCTGCCCCAAGCTCACACGGTAGGGGCCGGGCGACTACCAGCCTCCGGGCGGTGGCGAGCCCATACCGGACCAGAAAATGACTTACCCCAGGCCCGGGCATTGGGACTGTAGACTGGCCAGTCTCCGGTCTTAACTGTTCACCATCGTTTGACCGTGGCAGACACAGCCTGCCGCTATTTGCCCGTTTTCGTATCTCCGCCTCAGCCCTCTTTTCGTTGAAATGAACCTCCAACTGCTGTATACTGTAGGTACGATGCAGTCACCAAGAGAACCAGACGAAATGGTCACTGATATTGACACTATAATTGACTCAGTGAGCGGCTACTGGTCGGCGGTTGATCGTGATACGCTAATGGATGCTTACCAATTTGCGGCTCAGGCGCATCAGGGTCAACAGCGACTAACCGGTGAGCCCTACATAACTCACCCCCTGCAGGTGGCTAATATATTGGTAATGCTGCAGGCGGATCCCACGGCTGTGGCGGCGGCTCTGCTGCACGATACCCTCGAAGATACCGACACTAACCTGGAGGAAATCACCCAGCGCTTTGGACCGGAGATAGGGCGATTGGTCCAGGGAGTGACCAAACTGCGGAAACTGGACTTTTCCACCCGCCAGCAACAGCAGGCCCGCAACCTGCGCAAGATGTTCCTGGCCATGGCTGATGACATCCGAGTAATCCTGATAAAACTAGCCGACCGGTTGCACAATATGCGCACTCTATCTCCCCTTCCTCCGGAAAAACAGCAGGCCACGGCCACCGAGACCCTCCACATTTTCGCCCCCTTGGCCCATCGCCTGGGCATCTGGCGACTGAAATGGGAACTGGAGGATAGGGCCCTTAAGTACCTGGAGCCGGACACCTACTGGCAGATAGTAGAAAGTCTGGGCCAAACACGGGAGCAACGGGAAGCGCAATTAGAAGCCGCCCGCCACCGGCTGGAAGAAGCATTGCACCACGATGGCGTCTCGGCCCAGGTGGAGGGCCGGGCTAAACATATCTACAGCATCTACGAGAAGATGCGCCACCAGCACATTGACTTCAGCCAGATTGCCGATCTGATGGCCCTACGGGTCATCACTGAGACAGTAAGCGACTGCTACGCGGCTCTGGGCCTGGTGCACTCACTATGGATGCCGGTCCCGGGGATGTTTACCGATTATATAGCTAAGCCCAAATCCAACCGATACCAGTCACTGCACACCAAGGTCATTGGTCCCCATAAGCAGCCCCTGGAGGTACAGATTCGCACCGAGCAGATGCACCGGCGGGCCCAATACGGGGTGGCTGCCCACTGGCGATACAAGGGCGATGCTGACCCTGAACTTGACCAGCAGGTCTCGTGGTTGCGCCAGTTAGTGGAGTTGGAAACCGACCTGCAGGAGAGTCACGAGTTCCTGGAGCTGCTGCAACTTGACCTCTTCCAGGATCAAGTATTTGTGTTTACTCCCGACGGAGACGTCATTGACCTGCCCCGCGGAGCCGGGCCAAGGTCAATGGCCAGGTAGTGGCTCTGGACTACCCGTTGGAAAACGGCGACATCTGCGAGATTGTCACTTCCCCCAATGCCCAGCCCAACCGCGATTGGTTGCGGTTTATCCAGAGCAGCCGCGCTAAGGCCAAAGTGCGCAAATTCCTCCGTGACCAGACCCAGCAGCAGAATATCGAAATCGGCCGCCGCCAGTTGGAGCA
>JALGTV010000068.1 GCA_029821215.1 Candidatus Zipacnadia bacterium
TACCCTATCCTCATCGGGCCACGCTGCAATACTAACTGTTCCCCCATCGGGAGAAAACTTCACCGCGTTATTGATGATGTTGGTCAGCACCTGCTGGAGCTTGCGCCGGTCGGCACGCAACGCAGGCAAGTCTTCAGCAATGTCTACCACAAACTCGTGAAGATCAGTCCTCTGCTTCTCCAGCTCGACAATATCGGTAACAATTTGGTTAGTATCTTCAATACGGGACAGGACAATGTCTAAGTCCCGTCCCGCCTCAATACGCGATAGATTTAGAAAGTCCTCAACCAAATCCTGCATCCGTGTGGAGAGCTGGTCCATATATTCAACATACAACTGGGACTTCTCATCGAGCTGGGCGACCCTCTTTTTAAGCAAGGTCACAAAACCTTGCAGGGAAGAGAGCGGATTTTTCAGCTCGTGGGAGACGAAAGAGATAAGGTCAGTCTTCATCCGGTCCAGCTCAATAAACTGGGTGATATCGGTAAGCAATAGACACTTGCCGATTATCTCCCCCTGGTCTTCAACCAGCGCAATGTGGGCCCGCACCACTCGGCCACTGTCCGGCGGCAGCTCCAATTCCTCAATGTGGGTCCCACCTTCCACCGATAGCGGTCGAGCAAACAAGTCCACAAGACGCTCCTGATCAATAAGGGCTAAAATCGGCTCACCCGGGGCGTCATCAGCATCAATACCCAGCATCTGACCAGCGGTCTCATTTATCAGTACCACCCGGTCAGCCTTATCAGTGGCCACTATGCCCGAGGCCATCTCCCGGATAAGGGTTTCAATGCGGGCCTTCTCAAACACCAGTTGGAGGTTAGCCTGGTGCAGCTCTTCATTAGCAAAATCCACCCGCTCCTGGAGCTGGGCGTACAAATCAGCATTTTCCAGGAACAGGGCAGCTTCCTGAGCAATTACTGTCAGCAAGCCAGCATCATCAGGTGTAAATAGGGCCCCGCCCTGCTTGTTGATGGCCTCTACTACCCCCACTGTCTGCCCGTGGCGGGTCATAGGTACGCACAGCACCGACTGGGCGGGAAAGTCAATAGCCTGGGAAATATCTTGAGCTTGGCGCGGATCATGGCCAGCATCGTTGACAATCAACGGCTCCCCGGTGTCGGCGACAATTCCGGCGATCCCCTGGCCTAATTGGACGGTAAAGTCTTTAATCTCCTCGGCCTTCTCGCCGGAGGCAGCCTCAAAGCGCAAATGGTGGTGTCTTTCGTCTAAGAGCAGTACCGAAGCCGCTTGCACCTGCAGTTCGGTCTCAATCCACCGCAGTATCTGGTCCAGAAGCTGCTGGCGGTCCAGGCTGGAGGTCAACAGCCGTCCTACTCCTAATATCGTCTGAATACGGGTATGCAACTGTGTCTGGACATAACGTTTCTCCTGCTCGGCTGTCGCCGCTGCCCTGATGACCAATATTGCCCCGGTAACACATATAGCCAGTAACGGCAGCGCCGTGGGCAGTAGTATCTGATGGGCAAAACACAGTACCGACAGTCCCAGATACACAATAGCCGCCAACAGTACTACCAGTGTACCGCGCTCAGCACCAAGTGATCCCAGCCACCAGCCAACCAATAAGCTGGCGATGCCGGCCAGTAGCCACCCCAGCCAGTGGGGCAGGGCGTAGAGGGCGGTGCCGGTAAGGAGATTGTCAATGGCATTGGCGGTTATCTCCACGCCGGGCATCAGCGGCGAAGTGGGGGTACGATACAGATTCGTCAGCCCTACGGTGGTGGGGCCTATTAGGGCTATCTTCCCGCCTACCTGTGACCGGAGTTCATCAGGGTCCGGGGCCAGCACCTCGGCGGCCGAAATCGCCGGGTAGGTCCCGTAGCCCCCCTTGTAGTTGACCCAGAATTCACCATTGGCATCAATGGGTATCTCTACCTCTCCCAGGTGGAGGGAGCGGGCGGCAACTGATATACTGGGTCTGCCCGGCGGCAAGCCGCGAAATACGCGCACCACCTCCGTACAAAAGGCCGGGTAAAGCTGACCGCGGTCGGAGACAACTACCGGCATCCGGCGCAGGGTCCCGTCGGTTTCGGGGGTTACATTCAACACCCCCAGACCAGCGGCCACGGTGGCCACGGTGGCCGGGGGGCCGTGGAGATGCCCGCCCTTCAACTCAGTCGGCCGGGGTAGCTGGCCAGTGCCGACTATGAACCGCTCCAGCCACGGCTGGTCCCGCTCTGCCCCTGATGGGGCTTGCAGAATGGCGGGCAGGACGACCTGGCCATGCTTTCTAATCGCCGCGCGAAGCTCATCCTCACCGACCGAAATAGTCAACGAATCGTACACCAGCAGGCCCGGTAGGTCCAGGGCAATTACCCGCGCCTGGGCCTGGCTAAGCTGGTCAACGAGCTGGGTCAGTTGGGGATACGACCATCGCCCTGCGCCCGCCTTAGCCAAACTGTGTTGATCAACAGTGACCAGCACTATATTGGGATTGGGTGGCCGGCTACCTCGTAGCACAAAGTGCAGGTCGGTGAGCGCAAACTCCAGCCCCACCAGCCGCCCTGATAGGATAACCAGCCCCAGCCAAACAGCCAGGGCTATGTACAGGGCGCGCCGGCGAATAGCTGGTGGCACCCTCCTGGGAGCATTGATAGCATCATTCACCTGGCCCAGCTCCACCCCTCTCGGTCCCTCCTTAGGACGACTGAATCATCCATTCACCTACTTAGTATACCAAAAAACTAAGAACAATGCAGTATCTTGCCGGAGAGGAACTGATCAAAGCTCACATTAACCACCCATGACCATGGATACCAGCGACTGTCCTGGTCAACCTCACACTGCCTGCCACAGAATCGGCATCTAATGCCATTAGCTATCAGGCCACGCTGGGATAGGGGAGACAATTGCCGACTCTGTCAACAATCTTAGATTTGTGTTATAATCCGCACTATGTCCAGAAAATCCGCCCCAGCGTGCAAGGTGATGGCTTTGCCGATTGCATGGCCGGCTCTGGTCATGCTATTCCTGCTCGGAGCTGTCGTGGCGGCTGGTGCCCAGCCTTCGCCGGCCCGCCGAATTATCGTAGAGATTGATGGCGACCAGGTCCAGTGGAACTACCAGATGCAGGCCACAGAGCTGCACGGCAATGTCCGCATCTACCTGCAGGTAGAAGGACAGCCCGAGCAGCGAGCGGTTATCCGCGCCGACCGGGCGGCAGCTAATCTGCAGTCGGGCCAGATTGAGGCCCAAAAGGGTATTACCGTGGGTACTCCTTATGGAGTTCTGACCGGTGAGTACCTCCAGTTAAATGCCCACACGGAAGAGTTCTGCCTCAAGCAGGCCCGCAGTGTCGTTGATCTTACCCCCGCCGCCCCGCCGGCTGTGCACGGGTATGCTTTCGGAGAGGAGATTGGTCTGCAAAATGATATCGTCTACATTATCCGGGGGCAAATCACCACCTGCAACCGCCAGCGCCCCCATTATGCCCTAACCGCCAAGCGAATTGAATATTACCCGGCCCGGCGACATTTCAAGATAAAAGGTGCTGCCCTGTATCTGTACGGCGTGAAGATTCCGCTCATCCCCAGCTTCTCGTTTGATGTAAGCGAGGAAGAGGAAGATACGCCCGGCATTCTTCCCTTGCCCGGCTATTCGTCCCAGGATAAGTTGTATCTGCCCTATCGGTTTATTTTCAGTGGCGATGACTCTCCCTGGCATAGTGAGGTATTCGTGCGCCTGACTCAGGGCCGAGGCATTCGGCTGATGTCCACCCACGAATACACCCGGGGCAAGTGGCAAGCTGCCGCTCGCCTCACGCAAACCGAGGATTTCTACGATGATTTAGACAATCGCGTGACACTGCATCGGCGTCCGCAGGTGACCTTGACCAGATTTGCTGCTGACCGTGCCCAGGCCGACGGCTGGCAGGCGGGAGTGAGCTTGGGCAACATCGTGGAGGACTTAAAGACGGATGAGAAGATGGTCAGTCCTCGCCCGGACGTACGGGAGCAGTTTGCCGCCCTCACCCTCCGCTACGACCGGCATAGTAAGCAGCGTCGCCAGGGCCAGGGAAAGTGGTATGGTCTGCGGGGCCGCCAGGCTTTCTATAGTACGGGAGAGGATTATCGGGACCTGGCCCTGACCGCCGGTGTGGGTGGGCGACTGGGTAATGACCTGTTGGGCTCGCTGACCGCCACCCAGCATATCACTGGTGGCCGCAGTCCGTTTCTGTTTGACACTGTCAATATCAAAACTGAGCTGCAGCCTGCCCTGGAGGCGCGCCTCTCGGAGCGCTGGGCTATGAGCGCCTTGGGCCGATATGACGCTGGTGCGGGTAAACTACGCGACTATGAACTTGAATTGAGTCGCCGCGCCCATTGCCTTACCTGGACCTTGCATTACCGGTTCATTGGTCAGGGGCTGGGCATCCGGGTAGCCATCAACGGCCTGACGGGTGATGCTGCCCCTTACCCTCAACAATCCAAGTTCGACAAACTCTACACGAATACTCAAAAGGAACTGGTAACGGCCACCGGGGAAGAATGACGCGAACCCAAAATCGTATCACCTCAATTTTGTGCCCGATGAAGACTAACTGACAAAGGATGGTTCTCACAATGATGCAAGAACCTAGGCAAGCTATGGAGAAGTATTTCACAGCCATATACGACGAGGGCCAGCAGCGGTTGAGTTTCACTCGTCTTAAGGAGAAGGACTTCCCCACCTGGCAGCAACGCCTACGCACCAAGCTTATGGACTTGTTGGCTGTCACTCCCACCCGGGAATACCTGGTTGGCGGCGAGATAATTGGTGAGGAGCAGATGGAGGGTTATCGGCGTCAGTATGTCTGTTTCACCAGCCGCGACGGCGTGACCATCCCCGCCTATAAACTTGTCCCGGATAACCTCTCCACTCCGGCTCCGGCGGTTATCTGCCAGCACGGTCATGGGCCTGGCAAGGTAATCCCCGCGGCTATTGGGAAAGACATCTATGGCAATGAAGCCCCAGTGGAAGGAGAGCGTGACTTCGCCGTCCAGGCCGTCCAGCAGGGTTACATCGCCCTGGCTCCAGATGCCCGCGGCTTTGGTGAGATGATGTTGCCCGAGGAAATGACTGGCGAGTATGGTGAGAGTTCGTGCCGCCAAATGAGTATGCGGGCAATTATGGTAGGCAGAAGTCTGTTAGGTATGCGGGTGTTGGACACAATGTCCGCAGTTGACTATCTACTGGCTGATGAGCAAGTTAATGGCAAGAAAATTGCTATTACTGGTCACTCTGGTGGGGGGACGGTATGTTTATTTGCTACTGCCTTGGAGCCTCGGATAGCCTGTGCTGCGCCCTCCTGCTACTTCTGCACCTTCAAGCACTCAATCATGGCGATGTTTCACTGCGAATGCAATTTTGTTCCGGGCCTGTTGAATCTGTGTGAGATGTATGATGTGGCCGGACTGATTGCGCCGCGGCCCCTACTAATTATTGCTGGTCAGAAGGATCCTATTTTCCCCATCGAGGGTGTGTACGAGGCTTTCGAGAAATTGAAAGCCATCTACGCGGCGGCCGGAGCTAGCGATAAACTCGAACTCTACGTCGGTCCCGAGGACCATCGCTACTATTCCCAGCGAATGTGGCCGCTATTGGCCGAGTCTTTTTCACAACAGCAGTAGGAAGACAAAATTCTGCTCTACATTCCAAGCCGACCAACGAGCGTATGCACTAAGCGCAAAAATGAATCGCAATTTTGCTGCTCTGCTGACGGTTTCTCTCTTCTTTGGGTTGGGCTTCGGTATCTACGAGTTTGCCTTGCCCTACTTTCTGGATAGCCACGGTATTTCCGTGCCCAGTATGGGCCTGATTTACGCGGCCGGGGCGCTGTTAGTGTTTGTAGTCCGCATCTACGCCGGTCACTTGTCCGATCGCGTGGGGCGTAAGACACTGTACAGTAGTGCTGTGGGGTTGAGTGCTGTGGTGAGTGCAGTCACGCCCATCGCGGCAGTGCTGTGGATTCAGGCGGTGCTGAAGAGTGTGCGGGAAGCGGGGGCGATGATCTTTGACAGCATGTACCAACTGGCCCTCCACGACGAAAGCCGCACTCACTACCTGGACCGGATGGGCAAGACCCGCGGCTTGCAGTACCTGGCCGAGGCGCTGGGAACCTTTGCCACCGGCCTATTGTTGGTCCAAGCGGCCTATACCGGTTCATTTCGCCTGTCAGCAGCCCTGTTTTGCCTGGGCTTAATAGTATTCGTTTGGGGCTATCGCCCGCGAAACAATCTAACCCCGACCGCTTCCCCCCAATCGCTGAGTGATATTTTTGCTCTGGACCTGCCCCGACCCCTACTGGTACTGACTGTTTTTGGCTTCATTCTCACCTTGGGTCTATCTATCAGTCACTGTTTTGTGATGCAGCTATTCTGGTCACGCCAATTTGGCGCCCCTATGCCGATCATTGGCATTATCCTTATGCTGCACCGGCTCACCATCGCCCTCCCGATGCTATTTGTCGGTTGGGCCGTCAAAAAACGGTTGAAGGAGATTTTCATTGTTTTTGTTAGCCTGGAGGGGCTGGCGCTGCTGGTCTCGGGCCTAATTCCGGGCTTCCTGCCCGCGGCCATCGTCTGGCTAACTCACGACCTATTCGGGGCAGGAGTGTGGGTGCCCATCCAAAGCACGCTCATTCAACGGTATGCCCGGGAAGAGACCCGGGGGCGAGACGTAAGTAAGGTGTACGCCATTGGGTCGCTGGGCTGGATTTTTGGCCCGCTAATCGCCGGAGCCATCTTTGAGCACTGGTATGGCGGGCCATTCGTGCTCAGCGGCATCATCGGCATCCTGTCCGCTTTGGTTCTGTTTAGGCTGCCTGCGGGAGAT
>JALGTV010000306.1 GCA_029821215.1 Candidatus Zipacnadia bacterium
ATGGACAAGATTGCGGCCGGCATCCAGCAGGCCAGTCAGCAGTTAAGCCGTAGCCAACCAGAACTACTGGCCCGGGGCATAATGACCACGGATACCTTTCCTAAGATGACGAGTGTCCAATTTGAGGTGAATGGGGCGACAGTGAAGATGGGAGCTATCGCCAAGGGGGCAGGAATGATCTGTCCGGATATGGCGACCATGCTGTGCTTCATTACTACCGATTTGGCTATTGGTGCGGAAGTGGCCCAAGATAGCCTGCGCCAGGCAGTGGCCCGCTCGTTTAATTGTATAAGCGTGGATGGATGTATGAGTACCAACGACACGGTGGCCCTGCTGGCCAATGGAGCAGCCGGCAATATGCCTATTACCTCCTCGGATTCGGAGGGTTATCAAGCTTTCACCGCTGCTCTGGGCTATGTGACCACCGAGCTGGCCAAGATGATCGTCCACGATGGCGAAGAGGCTACGAAGTTTGTGGAGATTACCATCAAGGGCGCCGAGAGTTGGGAACAAGCGCGCCGCATTGGCCGCGCCATTGCCAATTACGACCTGCTCAAGTGCTCCATATATGGCGAGGATTTTAATTGGGGTCGCATCGCGGCGAGTCTAGGCAGTACGTGCGAACCGGTTGACCCGGCCACGGTCACCCTGACTATGGCGGGGATAACCGTCTGGGACCACGGACAAATTGTCGAATATGACCAGGCCGAAGCCTCGCGTCGTATGCAGGCTGACGACATTGCCATTGAAGTAGACCTGGGCCTTGGTGAAGCCCATGCCACCGTCTGGACCTGCGACCTGACGCCGGAGTATATCCGTTTTAACGCGTAACGAGCAAAAACTCATAGCCAGGATACGTGGGGAATCCAGAGAGAGTTGAAAGCAGCGGGTCGCGTAGAATAGGGTTTCGCTAACTTGACTTTTGGGTATAACCTGCTTATAATATAGACAAACCTATGTGAGCAAAGACTGTGACGAGGAGTAGTAGGCTCGGGGAGGATATAGAGAGGCTGCCCTTGGCTGGAAGGTGGCTATCTGAAGCGGGCCGAACCTCGCCTCTGAGTTGCGGGCTGAACGGGCCAGCCGGCCTAATTAAGTACCGACGGAGTTCCTACCGTTAGAAAGGAAGCAGCATCGGAGTGCAGTCACCTCCTGTGCTGGTTAGCGGTCAATAAGAGTGGTACCGCGGACAGGACTGATAAGCCTTCCGTCTCTTGACGAGACGGAGGGCTTTTGTGATTTTGCGGGGCGAGGTTACGGTTCGACAAGCTCACCGTCCTGAGCCTGCCGAAGGAGAGAACCGCGCCCAACGTAAGGCGGGTAAACCGCGCCTACGCGATAGGGGGAGCCACAGAGATCGCGTAGCGCAGGTTCTCAACCTGCGTGCTGTACGGAGAGCTACAGAGATAGTCAGTTGGCAATTGTTGGTCAAAGGAGGAAGGGGTCAAAGGAGGAAGGATAATGCCACGAGTGATAAAGATCTTTGACACCACCCTGCGTGATGGCGAGCAGTCGCCGGGCGCCAGCCTGAACATAACGGAGAAGCTGGCGATTGCTCACCAGCTTGCCGTACTGAATGTGGATATCATGGAAGCCGGCTTTCCCATCTCCTCACCGGAGGACTTTGAGGCGGTGCGGCGCATCGCGCGGGAAGTAGAAGGGCCGATCATCTGTGGACTGGCCCGTACGCTACCAGAAGATATTGAGGCGTGCTGGGAAGCAGTTAAGGATAATCCGCATCCGCGGATTCACACCTTCATTGGCACTTCACCAGTGCATATGGAAAAGAAACTCCACAAAAGCCCCAGCGAAGTGGTGGAGATGGCAGTAAGCGCGGTGCAGCTCGCCCGGGAATGGTGCGAGGATGTTGAGTTCTCGCCTGAGGACGCCATGCGTACTGATTGGGATTTTCTGGCGGAGATTGTAGAGGCCACTATTGCCGCCGGAGCGACACGGTCGGCTATGCCACTCCCTGGGAAATGAGCAGCACCATCCAGTACCTGCGAGAGAAGGTGGCCAATATTGACCAGTGTACCATCAGTGTACACTGCCATGATGACCTGGGGATGAGTGTGGCCAACTCACTGGCAGCGGTCAAGGCTGGCGCAGGGCAAGTGGAATGCACCATCAATGGTATGGGTGAGCGAGCAGGTAATGCTTCCCTGGAAGAGATAGTCATGGCTCTAAAGACGCGGGCCGGTGAATTTGGGGCCACCACTAATGTCCGC